>PWNY01000412.1 GCA_003557805.1 Bacteroidales bacterium
CGGTACCACGCTGTTTGCAGCACGGCGGCCTTCAGTAACGTGATAGAAAAGTACATCGAGTACAAGTTCAGCAGGAAGATCTGTAATTGTATCGATTCCAAGGGCTCCATATAGACCCTCAAAAGCCTCATCGGTTGGTGCGAATACGGGAAACTGGTCTGTTCCGTTAAGGAAAAGATCCACTAGACCTGCATTCAGTTCTGCGTCAACATAGCCAAGTGCTCCTACAAGCTCGTCAAAGCCAGCACCAATAGCAATTTCTGCAATTGATTCACTTCCGGGTGAAGGAGCACGATTGCCTCTTCCCCTGTTTAGTTCAGCTGAAACATCAAACCCTGTGGGTGAAGAGGATCCCAGTACGGATGATTCACTGCTTGCTGTTTCTTCAAACATTGCTGTTTCATCTTTTTCACAGGAAACAGCAACAATTAACAGGGCTGACAGCAATACAGCCTGTATTGCCATTCTGCGCCCCCTGAGTGATAGAAAATTCTTTTTCATGATTTTAATGAATATTGGTTAATAAATAAAACATGCCAATAGAACAGCATGAAAAAGAAAATGTTTAAGGAAAAAACAAAAAAAGTAGACAAAAAATGTTAAATAATTAATCGATGCTGCAGATTAAGCTTATCATAAGGTTGTATAATAGGGGTTTAAAGCTATGGTTGCATCAGTCAGCTGTTGACTATAATGTTTAAGGTTAAGGCAAATAAATATTACAATATAATGGTAAATTTCGTTCCTTTGCCCGGCTTGCTTATAACTTCAACTGTTGCATTGTTTTTATCAAGGAACTCCTTTGCCAGCATAAGGCCTATCCCTGCAGTCGGTTCACCCCTGGTGCCGGTGACCTGGTGTTTTTTATCATAGCTGAACAGGCTTGAGACTTTTTGTTCGGTCATACCAATGCCACTGTCCTCTATTTCAATGATATTTTTATTACCCTTTTTAATTACCCTGACGTTTATTCTGCCTCCCGGATTGGTGAACTTGACCGCATTGGAGATAATATTCCTTAGGGCGGTTTCCATCATCTCCCTGTCTGCTTCAGCAAGGATTGTGTCGGAGTAATAGCTCTTTGTCAATGACAGATTTTTCAGCCGGATTGCCTGGCTAAAGTTTTCTGTGGTTTTGTCGATAAGTTCAGCAAGGTTGATTTCTCTTTTCCTTGCCTTTATCTCCAGCAGTTCATTTTTTGACCAGCTTAGCAGGTTTTCCAGTATTTCGGACGTATTAGCCGCGCTGTCCCTCAGATACTCGAGGTGTTTCTTTAGGGTTTTGCTATCGTATTTGTCGTAACTGTCAAGGATAATTTCAAGCAATTGCTGGATAGTACCTACCGGATTCCTGATATCGTGTGATATAAGTGACAAAAAGCGCGACTTTGTCTTGTCGGCCTGTTGTAACTGGCGGTTCTTTGCCTTAAGCTCCTGGTTTGACCATAAAAGCATTATGTCGGTTTCGGCAAGTCTTTGTGCCTGTTTCAGAAGGTCGATAAAATCCTCACTGTAATGGTTTTCCTTTTCATCCAGAACACAGATGGTCCCGAACACAGTCCCGTCCGGATAATTTATTGGAAGTCCCAGGTAGGATATCATGTTCAGGTCAATATCCGGGTTGTCCTTTTTCCAGAGGGGATGTTTTCTGGCATCTTTTACCAGCAAGGGTTTTTGAGTGCCTATGACGGTTTCGCAATAGAGCCCGAAATCAAGCCCTGTCTTCTCCCCAACCTCATAGGGGTTGTCCCGGGTGTTGCTTTTAAGGAACACCTCAATATTGTCTTCATTCAAACGCATTATAAGGGCAGAAGGTATTTTCATAATCCTTGCTACCGTATCCAGAAGGGATTGCCATTTGTCAATGATCTCGTCTGTTATATCGTGCTCCCTGCCGTGGCCGATCTCAACCCTCTTTTTCCCTTTTGGTTCTCTTATTGTTACTGTTGCGTAGCGCTTTTTCATATCTAATAGGCTTTTATGAGGGCATCCTGCAAATATAATGCATATATTTACGAAAATTTTTTATTATGAATGTTTTAGCTTCCATAAAGAAAACCAACCCGGTTTACCTTTTCTGTTTGTTTGTTTTAATAGTGTTTATTGTCCAGGGCTGTAATCCCGTAGTCGATGAAGGTGTCAGAAAAAAAGACCTGAAGCGGGATGTTGAACTCCAGACGGACTTCGGCACTATAGTAATACGCCTGTCAGATCAGACACCGGAGCACCGGAATAACTTTATAAAGCTTGTAAACACCGGTTTCCTTGACGGGCTCAGTTTCCACAGGGTTATTGAGGGTTTCCTGGTCCAGACCGGAGATCCTGCAACCAGGCCTGAAGATCATCAGGGGCCAACCGAAGATTTGGACCTGGACTATATGGTCCCTCCTGAATTCACCACCGATTTGTTCCACAAGAGGGGGGCGGTAAATGCAGCAAGGAGTGATAACCCCGAAAGGGCCTCAAGCAGCTCGCAGTTTACCGTAATACAGGGGCGGTTGTATAATGACAGCACACTTGATGTTGCCCAGGGGCGGATCAATGACTGGATAGTTGAGAACATGCTGGTAAACAACTCCGAATATACCTCCCTTCTTAGGGCCCGTGAAAGGCTTGCCGTCCAGCAGGAGCCGGGTGACAGCCTGGAGATTGTTACGGCTGCACTGGAGGAAATTGAAAAACAGCTCCTTGCTGAATATACCCCATACCGCATACCTGAAGATCACCGGGAAGTATACAAGACAAAAGGTGGTGCTGCCCACCTGGATCAGAACTATACCGTGTTCGGTCATGTAATGAAGGGTATGGATGTTGTAGACAGAATCGCCGGTGTTGAGACCGGTGAATGGGACATACCGGTTGAGGATGTCAGAATAATCACTGCCCGCATGATACCACGTCGGGACTATTAACTATCACTACTTAAATTGTAAAATTAGCTTTTGGCCCTTATATAATAATTATATATTTGCAAACTGAAATATTTACACATTGCAAATAAAACAGTGATAAACAGTGGAAACTGAACAGCAAAATGCTCCATACTGCAGGATAAAGAGTACATGGAGGAGGCTGCATAGCCTTGAGACCAGGCTTCAGCGGGAACACGGCATCGGACTTGACGAGGCGATACTGCTCTGTTGTTTGTCAAGACGCTGCAACTGCCAGGGTGATATAGCAAGAGAGACAGGCCTTACATCAACTCAGGCATCCAGGCTTTTAAGCAAACTGGAAACCAAAGGTATGGTAGAAAGGAGCATTGGTGAAGACGACAGGCGGAAAATGATCTTTTCACTTAAAGGGCAGGGAGTCGATAAACTCAATGAGATCACGCCCCTGGGTGTTGACTTTTTGAACACTGATAATAAATAATCAAATAATAAAAATTAAAACCCAGTTTATATCATGAATGTTGTAATTATAGGTGGTGTTGCCGGAGGGGCCACCACTGCAGCCAGGATCAGGAGGAATGATGAGAGTGCGGGTATCATAATGATTGAAAGGGGGGAGCATATAAGTTATGCAAATTGCGGGCTGCCTTACTATATTGGGGGAACCATTGCAGAGCGTGAAAGTCTTTTTGTACAAACCCCCCGGGACTTTTCAAGGCGTTTCAATGTTGATGTAAGGACCATGCAGGAGGCCGTTGAGATACTCCCTGACAGGAAAACCTTAATCGTAAAGGAGTTGAAAAGCGGAAAAACCTATGAACAGCCTTATGATAAACTTGTCCTGTCTCCGGGTGCAGAACCTGTTAGACCCAACCTGCCTGGAATAGATTCCGAAGGTATCTTTACGCTCCGAAATGTAGCCGACACTGACCATATAAAGGATTACATTGAAAAACATGATATAAAAAGGGCCGTTGTTGTCGGTGCCGGTTTCATCGGCCTGGAAATGGCCGAGAACCTCCATCAGCTTGGTATATTCGTATCAATAGTGGAAATGGCCGATCAGGTGATGACACCCCTGGATTACAGCATGGCATCGCTTGTTCACCAGCACCTGAAAACCAAGAATGTGGAGTTTTTCCTCAAGGACGGAATATCCTCTTTCAAAAGGAAAGACAGTGCGCTGGTTGTAGGCCTGCAGAGTGGCAGGGAGCTTCGCAGTGAACTGGTGATCCTTTCCGTTGGTGTTAAACCGGAGAACCGGCTGGCAAAGAATGCCGGGCTCGCTGTTGGCGAAACTGGCGGTATAAAGGTGAACAGTTTTCTGCAGACATCAGACCCAGATATCTATGCCGTGGGAGATGCCATTGAGTATTCCAATCCGATTATCGGCAAACCCCAGATAACCTATCTGGCGGGCCCGGCTAACAAGCAGGGGCGCATATGTGCAGACAATATTTGCGGAACTGTCAAAAGGGAGTACAAAGGGTCAGTCAATACCGCAATTGCAAAGGTGTTTGACCTCACTGTGGCCTCAGCCGGGGTATCGGGACGCACCCTGCGTAAGAATAATATACCCTATGTATCTTCAATAACCCACTCTGGCTCACATGCCGGGTACTACCCGGGGGCAATACCCATGACGATCAAGATAGTTTTTGATCCGGAAAGCGGAAAGCTGTTCGGTGCGCAGATCGTGGGATATGATGGTGTGGATAAGCGGACTGACCTGTTTTCAAGTGTCATAAAAAATGGCGGTACTGTATATGACCTGACAGAGATAGAACATGCCTATGCACCTCCATACTCCTCTGCAAAGGACCCTGTGAATATCGCTGGTTTTGCAGCTGAGAACATAATAAAGGGTAAGGTAAGGTCATGCTCATGGCGTGACCTAAAGGACGCAGGTTCCGAAGGCACTTTCCTTTTGGATGTGCGAACGGAAGATGAGTTCGCACTGGGGACTATAGGCAATGCGGTGAATATTCCGGTGGATGATATAAGGGATCGCATAGGGGAGATACCCCGCGATAAACGTATTATCGTTTTTTGCGGGGTTGGCCTGAGAGGTTATGTTGCATGCCGTATACTAAGCCAGCAGGGGTTTACTCAGGTTGAAAACCTCAGCGGTGGACTGAAAACATATGAGCTTGCAGTTCAAAAGCAAAGCAATGAGGATATTTACGAGGGTTATAAAGTCGGCAAGGATGACCACATCTATAAAACAAGCTCAAATGAAGGTGCAAGGATCCTTGAAGACTTTCCGGCATTAAACATAGATGCCTGCGGGCTTCAATGCCCGGGCCCGATACTCAAGTTAAAGAACAGTATTGCGGAGGCCAGTGCAGGACAGGTGGTTGAGGTGAAGGCAACCGATCCTGGTTTTGTTGCAGATGTCAGGTCATGGGCAAATATGACAGGGAATGAACTGCTTGATGTACAGCAGGAGTCTGGTGTAATAACGGCCCGCCTGTTAAAGCAGGAACAGGGTAAGAGCTCTCCCGCAAGTGGAAAAAGCAGGGATAATAAGACCATTATAGTTTTCAGCGATGATCTTGACAAAGCACTTGCATCCTTTGTTATTGCAAATGGTGCTGCATCCACCGGTAAAAAGGTAAGCATGTTCTTTACCTTCTGGGGGCTGAATATGTTAAAAAGGAAAGATAGACCGAAGACCAAAAAGGATTTGGTGTCAAGGATGTTTGACATGATGCTTCCTTCGGGAAGCAGGAAACTTAAACTCTCCAAGCTGAACATGTTCGGAATTGGAAGCCGGATGATGCGGGGCATTATGAGACGCAAGAATATAGATTCACTTGAATCATTGATGATCCAGGCAAGGGAAAATGGAGTTGAGTTCATCGCCTGTACAATGTCAATGGATGTAATGGGTATCAGCCAGGAAGAGCTAATGGATGGAGTGGAGTACGGAGGTGTGGCTGCATATCTGGAAAGGGCAGAGCAGTCGGGTATAAACCTTTTTATTTAGCACATGTCTTTGTGCGCTTATACCTTCATTAATACCAGAGGCAACTTTGTGGGTGTTCAGCAGTGATCTATCCTGAACCCCAGGTTGTTTTCAATATCCCTAAATTTATTAAGGAGATGATCATGATCATTGCCTCCTAGATTTATATATGCAAGCACATAGCTGTAACTATCAATATGATGCTCTTCGATGTCGTCAAGGCTCTGTCCTTCCTTTACAGTGAGGTTTATGGTCATTTCAGGATATTTTTCCTTTAGTTTTGCAATTTTTTTATTAGAAGGAACCTGTTTTACCCTGCCCGGCCTAAACGTCCTTAGCATAAAATGGGCCGCGATCTCAAAATCCCCCTTGTATTCTATTGGTTCCGGGCGCCTGCCGAGTGAAAGGTTAATTATTACGTGGTGATGGGAGATACCGTGTACTTTCTGGAATATATCGGCGTGAGACTGTGACATGCGGGGGTTTACCTCCAGCAGGTATATCTTGTTCTCCTTTTCGTTATAGAAAAATTCGATATTGAATGCTGAATTATTCAAGCCTATGCGCTTAATTGCCTTCCTTGCCAGGTTTGACATCCTGTATTGTACCTCGTATGGCAGATTTGAGGGGTACTGGTACCTTGAGAATGAAGGATATCCTTCATATTGTACCGAATCAACCAGCCCATAAATAACAACATCCTTGTTGAAAACATACCCCTCAACAGTACACTGATGACCTGATATTGGGGTCTCGGCAAACATCTTTTCCTTTATGCAGGCAATTTTTTCCGGCATGCCAAACTCCTTGATGATATAGCTGAATGGCTCTACCATATAATCTATATTTTGCTTCACCTCTTCAATACATTCATCAAAGTGTTCCCTGCTTTTAATCTCATATGCAAGATATGAATGATACGATTTGACCGGTTTTATCCAGAAAGGCGGGGTAAAACCGATCTTTTCATAAGCATCTTCATCGAAAGGGTCGAATGCCCTGAACCGTGGAATATTGTCAGGTATGACCTCGTACTGTTCCAGGCGGCTCCAGTATTTATGTTCGCATTTCATTACATCCTCAAGCTCCGGCCCCGGCAAATCGTATTTTTTAGCTATTATTGGGACCAATACTGATCCTGGAAAGTCCAGGTAGGAGATAACCGCATCTATTCCTCCGGCCTCTTTAATTCTTTTATCTGTTTTTTCCAAAAGCCTGGGGATTGATATGTTTTCCACCCCGCGGATCTCGGAGAATTTTACAGCTGGTAAGATAGTGCATTCATTTATCTCCGGTAGCTCCCTGATCTTTGACAGGTTGAACTCATCCAGCCCTATGACGAAAACCTTCTTCTTTTTTGTCATGATACTATGTATCTTTATTATATAGCAGAGGATTAGCGGTTTTTTTAATAAACAGGTAACTCCATATCGTTGATTAATAGATTTAGATCATATCCCTTGGAACTCTCTCATCGAATGAGCGGCTAAAGACCCTTACATCACCCTCGTATGCATCAAGTGTTGCCCTGATAATGAAGTGGGTGCGGGTTGATGTCAGTATGGTATGGGTTTTTGTGTGGATGTTCCAGCCTTCCCTGCGGAACTCCCTTATACCCTTTACCTCGCCTCTTAAGGTCTCATATTTATTATTACTGTATGAATAACGTTCTTTCGCATCCTTCCGAAGCTCCACGTTAATATGTTCCAGGCGGTACTGCGGGTCATTGTTAGTTATTTTCTGGATAACTTCATTACTCGCAAGGTTTCTCTCGACCAGCCATTCTCTTTTTGCAGGGACCAGCATCGTGGTTTCAAGCATGTCCAGGCGACCTGGTTTCTCCAGTGCCTTTTCAGATTCATCCCTGTACTTGATCTTTCTCCTGGGTAATACAAGGGTGCATTCAGAAGGGTATACAGTTAGTGTGGCTGACTCTGGCGCAGGCCATGCAAGGGGCCAGTATGATGTTGACAGGGAAACCCTTATCCTGTTGCCGGCCGGGAACCTTTGAGCTATATAGTTCATTGGTAATGTTACCGAATAAACCTTTCCAGGTTCCAACTCCTGGGGTTCTTCATTGCTGTCGCGGTGTGTTAGGTTCAGCAGGCCAAAAGTAACCCGGGTTGACCTCCCGTCGGGTCCTACATCGGATATCCTGGCAGCTACCTGGGCAATTCTTTTGTCAGACTTCAGTCTTAACTTAAGACAGGGTTTACCCATTATCTCATAATCCTGTTCCAGCTCCGGGCTTTCAAACACCAGGGCACCGCCATCTTCTTCTCGCTGGTCGCTGGGAAGATCTGTGGATTCAGAGTAAGAACACCACTTGCCTCCAAAAAGACCGACATTAAGAGGACTCTTAATATATCTTGGCGGGCTTTCGTTATCATTTTCTGAATCTGCTAGCAACGAATCAAGTGCATATTCCTCCCGGGCGATTTGCGGGGAGGGCCACCGGGCTTCATCAATCCACCTTCCCGGACGATCGGATGAAAGTGGTGATACGGAGTCAAGCACCCATAAGCGCAGCATAGGTTCCTCTTTAGTACCGTTATCAATCCCCTTAAGCCACTGATCCCACCAGCGAACAGATTGCTTAAGGAAGTCAATTGCAGGCCCAGGGCCCCCCATATGAGGGTATTTATGGCCATAGGCACCTACTATCCCTTTCCTTGGCACCTGAAGGTTTTCAAGAAGTCGAAACACCGTATTTGAATATCCATCGGCCCATCCGCTTACTGCCATTACCGGACACCGGATAGATTTGTAATCTTCGCATACAGACCCATGCTTCCAGTAATCATCCCGTCTTTGATGCTCCAGCCACTTCTTCAACCAGAGACCACTTCCTTCCAGTCGTTCTTTCCACATTTTTCTCCACTTGTCACCAACTATATCAGGATCAGGGGGGCAGCTATTATTTGCGAACATTACTGAGGCCCAGGAGAGATTGTCAGAGAGCAGGCAGCCACCCATGTAATGTACGTCATCTGCATACCGGTCATCGCTTGAAGCAACGGTTATAACGGCTTTAAGTTCAGGTGGCTGCATTGATGCGATCTGAAGGCCGTTAAACCCACCCCAGGAAATACCTATCATGCCAACTTTGCCATTGCACCAACGTTGTTTTGCAATCCAATTAATAACCTCAACTCCGTCATTCAGCTCCTGCTGCAGGTATTCATCCCTCAATATCCCCTCAGAATCCCCGCTGCCTCTAAGATCCACCCTGATACCCGCATAGCCGTTTTTTGCAAAATAGCCATGCATCTGGTGGTCATTGTATGCTTTTAAATCGCGTTTACGATACGGGATATATTCAAGTATTCCTGGTACTGGATTTTTGTTTGAATCATCCGGCAACCAGATCTTTGCTGCCAACCTTACTCCGTCTCCCATAGGGATCCAAACATTTTCAATCACCTGCATAAAAAACCTCTTTGATCAATTAATACATAGTAATTATATTATAAAGAGACCGCAATAGTCACCATACACAGATAAATTAAGCTTACGGTTTGTTTAGGGGTACAAAAAGGAAGCCAAAAACAGAGAGAGGAGAAACAGTATACTACGGTACTGCCTCCAGGGGTCTGTTAGTTATATTTCACAAAAACATGTAGAATAAAATCCACATAAGCAGGGCGATACTTCCACTGATGTTTGCAAAAGGAGGTTTAATCAATCATTTAACGATTAGCATTAAAATCACCTAAGGCAATATTTATTTACTGCCTTTTGAGTAATACCTGTCGAATGACAGCCAGCCGCCACCCTTTATAAGCAAAAAGATGCTTCCCAGCAGCATTGACCAGTCGGTACGGCTTGCATGCATCATTTCCCAGAAACCCTCCTGAAAGAGGATATCTGCTTTGGTGGTTGAAAGGGCAACAAGCATGATCACTATGAGAGGGATGCTTGCAAGCCTTGTGAGCAGGCCTGCAAGTACAAAAAATCCGGCAGCGACTTCGAAGGAGGCCACCAGGTATCCCAAAAAATCAGGGGAGGGCAGGCCTATTGACTCAAAGCGTCCGGCCCCGCGTATTGCAGGGAAAAGAAACTTCTGTATACCTTCAGAAAGGAAAACCACTCCCACCATCAGGCGGATTAGCAATGTTGTCCCTTCATTTGAGGTTCTGATGATAAGGTTAATAAGGCTGTTCATAATGGATCTTTTTTGGCTCTGGCTAATAAAGCAGGGGCAGGAACGCTGCCAGGAATAGGACTGCGGAAATACCAATATCTGCCCCGATAATTTTCCTTTTATATAATATGTTCTTTATATATAATGCACTAAAGGTAACCCTCATTATCAGCTGCAGTTTAAAGAATATAAACAAACGCAGACTGTGTTTGTTTGCCTCTGCCGCGTCTGAAAACTGCCCCCTTACTATATGGGAAAACCCCCTGGATAATCCGCAACTGCTGCATGTCTCACCTGTAAGTGAGGTGTATACACAGGGGATTGGGTGCTGTCCCTCATCGGGAGAAAAAACTGCCGGGTAAACGAATACCGGCAGTATTATAACTCCAAGTAAAAGGTTGATCAAAAGATAGGGCTGGCCCCGGCCCAGGTCACTCTTCAACCTCTTCGAGAAGCTCTTCATATTTTCCTGAAATCTCCTCAAAACGCATTTTTTGCTCTTCGGTGAGCCTGGGGCCTATCCTGATAAGTGTTGCGGCAAGGGATGCAGCCCTTATTGAGACCGATGAATATTTCACAACCGAAGAAAGCTCACCCCTTTCTGCCTGCTCCACAAGCCTGGCAAACTCCCTGACGGTTTCCTCATATTCCCGTATTACCCTTTCAAATTCCTCATCGCTTATCTTTTCACCGAACTCATAAATTTCCGGGTCGAACTCATCCATATCCCCGAATGTCCTCTCTAGTTCATTTCCCAGGACTCTCAGCGAGGTTTCCAGTTCCCTGATGGTCTCCCTGTCGGTCTCCTCAACTATTCTCTCTATCCTGTCTCTCCAGATGTGACCTTCCCGGCTTACCCCGCCTATCACTATACCCCAGATTGCAGCAATACCAGTTGCCAGTATTGAGATAACAAGTGCGGCGATTATGAGCCCTTTCGCACCATTGTTCTGGTTGGCCTGTACAAGGCCGATAATGCTTAGTATCACGGCAATTGCACCAGGTACCAGGGCAATAACCCCGATACAGGGTATGAATGCAAGTATAAGTGCAAGTACCCCCAGTACCAGTCCTGCTATGCCGAATCCCTGTCCGGCATTTGTCTTCACAGCTGTGCTTTGTGATTCAGGTTTTTGTTGTTCCTGTTCCATATTCTCACTTTTTGGTTACATGTTATTTATTGGCTTAATCAAATTTAAAATAATTTTTTAAAAGACAAAGACTTATAAAGCAGGTTCATCCTGGAATGAAGCTTTTGTGGTGATATAATAAGTCCTGCATGTGTGGTTCTGCCTGCTAAATTTTTATGAATCATTGATAATTATGTCTATATTGGCGATTCTCATTTATATATGAAAATATAAAATCCATTGCATTAATTGCAGGCTTTGTGGTATGAAAAGATTTACAGCCATTGTTTTCAATCCTTATTTCCTGCCTGTACTACCCACCATCTTACTTGCAATAATCCTTCCTTTCAACTTTGAAAGGTATGCTTTGGAGGTTAAGGATCATTACCAGGAGAATGACGGTTATTACAACTATTATGCAGATCTTACAAATGATGGTTATTCCGAGCATATACGCATTGTGGACCGGGAGGATGGCTTGGTCAGCCTTATGATATATGATCACCAGGGAAATCTTTTCTTTCAATGGAACTTCACAGGAGGAACCCGGCTGTTCAGATACAGTAACCCGGAGTTAATGATCCTGGATTACAATAATAACGGAATAAAAAGCGTCAGTTTCCTTACTCATCACAATGACAGTATACTCCTTCATCTAGTCGAGGATATAACAACTCCTGAAAAGGGAGTTGAGAACAGGTTTATAACTGCTGTCGGACCGGGTCTTGAAAGCTCCTTTTTAAGGGTCATCACCGGGGAGGGGGAGGATCTTAACGGAAACGGGGACAAGGAGTTTGTATTTGCCCTGGTCGCGGGATTTCCCAGGTATCCAAGGAATGTATTCGCATATTCTGTGAAAGAAAACAGAGTGATAAGGTCACCAGAGTCTTTCTATAAGTTCAGGAGCATTTACCAGGCTGACGTAACGGGCAACGGCAAAATGGAGATACTTCTAAACGGTGTGTCAACAGCAAATGTGGCCCCTTACGAACACCCCTACCACGACCACTCCAACTGGCTTATGGTGCTTGACCAGAACCTTGAGTTTTTGTTTGAACCGGTTGAATTGCCAGGCGTATCAAATTTGATCCATCCTAAGCTTTTAAGGGTTGAGAATAAAGACTTAATTGCGGTATTTGAACTAACTCCTTACAATGACGAGCCTTCGATTGCACATTTTTTCGATACCGGGGGTGTAAGTCAATGGACAGTGCAGTTGAGTATATCCCCAAGGAGTATGCACTACTTTGAGGATGGTGATGATATGATCTTTGCTTTTTATGACAGGCCTGAAGGGATATACGTCTATAAAAACAGTATAGAAAACAAAAGATTTCACCCTTCGATTGCCCTACAAACTCCTAATATTTTTGATATCAACAATGACGGCCGCAGGGAAATCTTTATTCCCAATCCCTCATCTGCGAGGGTCTATCTTTTTCGCCCCGATATGACCAGGCCTGCCGGTGCCGATATTAATGTGAACCTTAACAGTCGAAGGCGCCAACTGGTTTCATGTATTGAGAGACCCGGTGAACCTGCCCTTATCAGCTACCAGGTAGACAATGATTGTTATGTGTTAAGCTATGGCCTTAACCCTGCCTTTTACAAAAGTTTTTTTTACCTGCTAATGATATATGCAGGCCTGCTTGGATTTTCGCTCCTTACCAGAAGGATACAGAGAAGGCAGATAGATAAAAAGAATAGGGTAGAAAAAAAGATTACAGAGCTGCAGCTTAGCCTGGTAAAGAACCAGCTAAACCCGCACTTTTCAATGAATGCCATTAACTCGGCAATTCAGTCAATAAGAGAAAAGGAGACCGACAGGGCTGCAGATTACCTGGCCAGGTTTTCACGGCTGCACCGGGAAGTGCTCTTTTCTGCCAAATCGGTCCGCAGGACGCTGGGGGATGAGGTTACTTTCTGTGAGGATTATATAGAGCTTGAGAGGCTGAGTTTTGAAAATTCATTCGATGCCAAAATCCATGTAGCTCCGGAGGTTGACCTTAACATTATGGTACCCAAGATGCTGATACAGATATATGCGGAAAATGCCATAAAACACGGGCTTGCACCCAAGGGCAGTGGGGGGCTGCTGGATATAAGAATAATTAAGAATAACGGTGAGCTTTTGATAACGATTAAGGACAACGGAGTTGGGCGAAATGCCGCAAATGCGCATGGTAAGCAGTCAACCGGCATGGGAATGGGTATAATGGAGGAATATTTCAAACTCTATCATGATTATTATCGTGACAGGATAATATTTGATATAGAGGATCTGTTTGATGATAAGGGGAAAGCCGCAGGCACCCGGGTAAGGATAAGAATTATTTTTGTAGGTAAATAGAATAAAGGAATGAAACGGGATATAAATGTGATCATAATTGATGATGATGTATCAAGCATTGACCAGCTGAGGTCTTTGCTTGAGAAAAGGGAAGGTGTAAATATAATATCCGAAGTGAGCGATCCCAAAGAGGCTGCCGGTATAATACTGGAGAAAAAGCCTGATCTGCTGTTTCTTGACATACAGATGCCTGGCAAGGATGGTTTTGAGATATTAAGGGAGATCAGCCGTGAAGGATTTGAGCCATCAGTTATTTTTATCACTGCATTTGAGCAATA
>PWNY01000423.1 GCA_003557805.1 Bacteroidales bacterium
AGGTTAAATTCTTTATAGGTTAATGATGAACGACCGAAAAGAAGTGCCGGAGCATCTGGTGTTCGCTGAACTTGTTGCTCAAAAACCTGGTGAAGGCAAATATCACCGGAATATTTAGTATCGGTATTATTCCATTCTGAGATGAGGTTTGATTCGGTATCGGAAATTATATCCATACCGGATACAGGGGCTCCGGAATTATCCAGAAAAGATCTTATGATCCTCTTGTAAATATTGATATACCTTTTCGCTGTACTATCTTTAAAAAGATGGGTTGAAAACTCAAGATAGCCATTGAATTCATCCTCTTGTTCCCATAAGGTAATAAACATATCCAGCTGTGATCCGTCTTTTTCAACCGCCAGTGATTGGGTATCCAGGTTATCTAAAGAAAGGTGCATAGGCGGTTCGAAGGTAAATCCGGTCTGCAGGACAGAATTAGTTCCTTTGTTACGCAGGGAATCATTTATCATTAAAAAAGGGACTTCCTGAATACGGTGAGCCAGAAGCAAGGATTGTCTTATTTGCTTAAGCAATTCAATTCCGGAAATATCCTCATCAAAACGAACTTTCACAGGAACTATATTAACAAAGCAACCAAAGGTATCTTTAAATTCACTTTTTCGCCTGTTGGTCAGAGGAACACCGATTATTATTTCTGACTGATTGGTTAGCCTGTTGATCAGAATAGCGTATGCTGTTAAAAGCACAGTAAATGGAATGACTAATTTTTCTTCAGCAAATTTTCTGATATGTAAAGACAATTCCTTATCCAACCCGAAATGTATCCTCTTCCCCTGAAGATTATTAATTTTTGGTTTTGGGAAGTCTGCAGGAATTTCAAGATTCTCTGGTGTTTTAGGAATATAGTTTTTCCACTCCCCAAGCATTTTTTTAAATTGTTCCGTTCCAAGCCAGTCTCTTTCCCAGGTTATATAATCGGAAAAATTACCGGTAATTTTCCCGGGAACAGAAAAACTATTCTTACAATACTCATTATATAATCCGGAGAATTCTTCTGAAAAAATCTTTTTCGAATGTGAGTCAATGATGATATGATGAAAAACAATTGTCATTAAATGCACCCCATCAGAAAAAGAAAAGAGTTTAATTCGGAACAGAGGCCACTCAGCCAGGTTAAATATTCCATTCACCTCATTCATTACCATCTCTGGCAACTTATCCTCCTGTAAAGGTTCCGTGAAATATGTTATATCAATCCTGATGTCAGGTTTATCCGAAATGGAAAGTTGGTAAACTTCGCCATTTCTTTCTTCAAAATATACCTGTAAAGCCTCATACCTTGAGATAAGCTGCTGAATGGCGTATTCGATGGCATCCTTCCTTGGTTCTCCTTTTATTTTCAGAATGGATGCAATATTGTATGCCGTATTTTTCCGATATACATTTTGCAGAACCCAGAATTGTTTTTGAATTTGGGATATTTTGGTTCCCATCATTGCATTAAGTAATTAATTGACTAAAAAAGAATTTTTCAAGATTGCATCTTTTTATACCCTTGCCTGGGCAGGAAGTGTTTATTGCTTCTTATTTTTATCGATAAAATCGACAATCAGCAATACAGAACCAAAATTCTGCCGGTTCATCTGTTCCTCGGTTACTTTGAAATGAAAGTTCTGACTTATAAAACCTGATATCTCGATAAGGCCCATAGAATCAATAATACCTGTGTCAATAAGGGATTTGTCAAGTTGTATATCTTCAGGGTCCACAAGAAACTGTTCACAAATAAAATCAAGCAACATATCCTTGATTTGTTCCCGGGTGATGATCTCCGTTTTTTTAATTTGAGTTTCCATAATCATTTATTTTAACTGTAAGTAGGTTTTCTGAAAGTGATGATTGTCTGGGGTTCTTTGCCCAGTATTTTGCAATCTGTGTTGAAAGTATAAATGTAATAATCATATTATCCCGGTATCCTATTGAATCCGGGATCCCGTTTTCAAATTTTTTCAGGAAACGATAAACCCATTTGGGATTGAATATCTGGTAATCTTTCAGCAAATCCTCACTAAGAAAAAACGCTGTGTTGTCAGTGGGCTTACCATTAATTAAAAAAGACCTTAAATCAGGTGCCATATAAGGCCGTTTGGGCCGGTTTATTATTGAATCAGGAATCTTACTCTGATAAGTGTTTTTCAAAAGGTATTTTTGATTAAATCCTTTGAGTTTATATTCATCCTTCATGGTAAATACCATATCTACCAACCTGTGGTCTAAAAACGGATAACGGCCCTCCACACTATGTGCCAGTGACATTCTGTCTCCCTGAGACGATAACAGGTAACCTGAAAGCAGGGTTCGCATTTCCAGATATTGATTTTTTTGAAGCAGATTAAAGCTATCAAAATTATCAGGTAACCATCCGCGTAATTCCTGTATGAGTTTATTCTGGTTGTAATCTACATTATTTTCCTTGTTAAAATAATTCTGAATTATTTTATTGTTATGTACCCTTATATTGAGAGAAGCAAGTTCATTGTTATGCTCATGAAGAAAATCCTCATAAAACATTTTCATCATACCATATTGACTTCCATCTTTATAATGGTTTAAATGAGGATAAAGTCTTTTTATAAGCTGAGGCCTGATTTTTGAATCCGGGTACTTTGACCAGAACTCGAGTAATTTCAGCTCCTTATAAGAATCATAGCCCCATAGTATTTCATCAGCACCTTCTCCTGTAAGCACAACCTTTATACCGTTCTCTCTTACTATTTTTGACAGAAGAAAGAGAGGAACAGGTGCGGTACGAAAAACAGGCCGTTCAAAATGGTAAACAGCATCAGGAAATGCGCGATCGACCTTTTCATAGGTTATATTAACCGAATAATGTTCGCAGTTAATGTGCTTAACCATATCCTGCTGATAAGAAGATTCATCGTATTCTTTATCTTCAAAAGTGACAGAGAAAGTTTTAAACTTATTTGTAGTATGATTATTAATAAGGTGTAAAATACCACTGCTGTCAATCCCTCCACTTAAATACGCGCCAACAGGCACATCACTTCTAAGCCGTAGTTTCACGGTATCATCCATAAGAGTCCTGAAGGCATCTTCAGCATCCGCATATGAATTAAACTTTGGCCCGGGAGTTCTTCCTATTTCATAATATCTTTCCTCAAGTACTTTTTCCCCATTTTTATAAACAGCATAACTTCCTCCGGGGAGTGAGTGAATATTCTTATAAACAGTATGGTTGCCATAAGTATTCCAGAGCAAACAATGCTCAAAAAGCCGGTTAGAATCAAAATCTCTTTCGAAATCATGAATCTGATCGAATGCTTTCATCTCGCTGGCAAAGTATAATCTGTTATTATGATTAAGAATATATAAGGGTCTGACTCCAAACCTGTCACGGGCAATTACCAATTCTTTCTTTACCTTATTCCATATTATTACAGCAAATTGTCCGATAAACTTTTCAAAGCATTGGAACCCATATACCTCATGCGCTTTAAGTAATACTTCCGTGTCGCATGTTGTGTTAAATTTTATACCTGAATTTTCAAGTTCAGCCCTAAGTTCAATGTAATTATATATTTCACCATTATAA
>PWNY01000131.1 GCA_003557805.1 Bacteroidales bacterium
AAAACACTAGGTGACGGATTTTGCCTATACAGGTCCGGGTTTCTGGAGGGCGCTATATAGTGAATATATGGTAAATACCGCCATAAGTAATGCAGCCACAATCGCACTAATTGCGATCTCCTGGTAGTCATCCTGGCGGTTAATGTATATACCTATGAATGCCCATATGACAGCAAGCCCCAAAAAGGGGTTGTTTACCTTGTATAGTGTTATTGCAGTTATCACCAGCCCCGCTGCTATCATGATGATTGCCCAAGCCTGGTCTGATATGCCCCAGCCTCCCCAGTTGTAATTTACCAGAAGGGCAGTCGCATTGGCAATGGTTGCAATGCATATCCATCCAAGGTATATGCCGAATGCCGCCCGTGTAATACCAAATGGCAATGCGGTTAACCTGATATTGATGTATACAAGGCTAATAAGCAGGCCCGCCATTATTATCATGGAAAGCGGCAGCTTCTCGTAATGCCACGCAAGTATCCACAGGGAGTTTAGTATGCAGCTTACCGCAAATGCCCAGCCTACAGCTTCTGTAAGAACCTGGTTCTGCGCCCTGAGCTGCACAATTACAAACACCGCCAGCAGCAGGTATATAACACCCCATATCGAAAAGGTTACACCTGCAGGTACAAACAGGTTGGGATACTGTGCTGAAAGACTGCCGGTAGTGTTGCCGTTTATCGGAATGGCGTTCGCAAGGTAGTTCATCAACACCATTACCAGAAAGAACAAAAGGTTTATGTACTTCATGTTGCGGGGTTTTTGGGTAAATGTAAGGAAAACCGGAATATTTCCATAATTTTATACGCTCATTTAAAACCCTTCTGTTTATGAAAAGAATACTCTTAATTTTACCTATGCTCTATTTTGCCTTTAGCGCCTTTGGCCAGGCAGGACGTATCGAGGGACTGTGGCTTACCGATGAGGGCCAGTCTCAGATAGAAATTTTCAGGGCCGAAGATGGTAAGTTTTATGGCAAAATTATCTGGCTTGAAGAGCCCCTTGAGGATGACGGCCGCCCAAAGCTTGACACTGAGAACCCCGACAGGGCTTTACGCAGAAGGCCCCTTATTGGCCTGGAGATACTTAAGGGCTTTGAATATGACAGCTCAAAAAGCGAGTGGAGCGGAGGTACAATATATGATCCCGAGAACGGCCGCACCTACAGCGCCTATATGAGGCTGGAGGGCAACAATACCCTGAGGCTAAGAGGGTATGTTATGGGTATGCGCTTTATGGGAAGAACCACCGAATGGACAAGAGAAAGAACTAAAAGGGAGTAGCTCCCGCTCTTTTTTCTTGTTAAAGATACAGGTTCCGGGAGCCGGTTAATCCTTGCTGTTGATTACCGGCTCCCGGGTATTTTTCTGTTACCACCCTTTTATTCTCTGTTCTCTCTTTGTATTATCCTGTATTTAATATTATCCTGTTTTAGCCAGCCGGCTGCAGTTTCTCTATAGCCTTGAGAGATTCCGACATGGCCTTTTTATCAGGCGCTACATCCTTTAGCTTACCTTCCATATAATCGGAATAAGCCCCCATGTCAAAATATCCATGGCCGCTCAGATTAAACAGGATGTTCCTGCTCACTCCCTCTTCCCTGCACTTTATCGCCTCATCTATTACCGATGCAATTGCATGGGTGGATTCAGGGGCGGGTATCATCCCCTCGGAACGGATAAAGTCAAGCCCTGCAGCAAAGCAATGTGCCTGGTCCTGTGCCACTGCCTCTATATGCCCATCCTTGAGGAGCTGGCTAACAAGTGAACCCGCACCGTGATACCTTAAGCCCCCTGCATGTATCGCACTGGGCACAAAGTCATGCCCCAGGGTGTACATTGGAAGAAGCGGAGTCATGCCCGCCGAATCACCAAAATCATAAAGGAAGGATCCCTGGGTGAGTTTCGGGCAGGAGGAAGGCTCAACCGCAATAAAACGGATATTCTGACCCTGGGTGAAGTTAAGGTGCATGAATGGGAAAGCAATGCCTGCAAAATTGCTGCCACCTCCAAATGGTGCTATTACCACATCAGGCATATGGCCTGCCATCTCCATCTGTCTTATAGCCTCCTGGCCTATGACCGTCTGGTGCAGTAAAACGTGGTTAAGCACGCTGCCAAGAGAATAGTGCGCATCGGGGTCCGATGCAGCTATCTCGATGGCCTCCGAGATTGCTATACCAAGGCTCCCACTGGAGTCGGGGTTCTCCTTTAGTATCTTGCGCCCGAACTCCGTACGGTCGGAAGGAGAGGGGTAAACCTGCGCCCCGAAGGTGTTCATCATTATCTTGCGGTAAGGTTTCTGGTCATAACTCACCCTTACCATATACACCTCACACTCCAGCCCGAAAAGCTGGCAGCCGAAAGAGAGTGCCGATCCCCACTGTCCTGCACCAGTCTCAGTCGCGATTTTTTTGATGCCGCTGGCCTTGTTGTAAAATGCCTGTGCCACAGCGGTGTTTGGTTTATGGGAACCTGCCGGGCTTACCCCCTCGTTCTTAAAATATATCCTTGCCGGGGTATCAAGCAGCTTTTCAAGACCGCGTGCACGATGCAAAGGGCTGGGCCTCCATTGCTTGTAAATATCCCTTACTTCCTTCGGTATCTCAATAAAACGCTCTGACGACACTTCCTGCTGGATAAGCTCCATGGGAAAAAGGGGCTCAAGCATGTCAGGAGTGATTGGTTCACGTGTCCCCGGGTGCAACGGGGGCAGGGGCCTGTTTGGCATATCTGCCATTATGTTGTAGAAAAACCGGGGGATTTCAGATTCAGGTAAATTGTATTTGTATTCCATGATGTTTTGATTTGAAAAAAGTATTTAACGGTATCACCTATGCACACTGGCAAGGCACAACAAATGAAAAAATGCTCTTTGATTGCAACGGAGCGGTATGCTCCCACGGAGTTATATCAGTATCAGGCGGCCCGGGAGGCCCGCCACCAACCCCATGCCCAGCTAATGGACAGGTTTGTATTCTGATATAATGGGTGGTTTTTCATAATCCGGGTGTAAAAGTAAGTATTATTTTTTTATGTGCACTTGTTTTTTTTCAATTTTTATACCTTTAGCCGCCTCTGCCGGCTCCTCCATGAATTTAACCCAGATGCGTTTAGTTGTGCCGGGTCTCCTTATATGTGAGGCATTCTTATATTTGCAATATGTTTTAACTAAAAGGAAGTACGCTTTTCAGCAAACAACCAAATGCCATTTAAATAAACAGTTTTAAAATGAAAAAATCATTCTGCAGCAATCTTGTTTTAACAGTGTTGGTTGCCACCTCCCTTGCTTTAAGCTGTACCGGGTATGCATCAGGGTTACGGGCCGGGGGTGATATAGAGGGCAGCAGCGACCACCCACTTTTTGACCGTTTCCCTGGTTCAGTAATTTA
This sequence comes from Bacteroidales bacterium, assembly GCA_003557805.1. Taxonomy (GTDB): domain Bacteria; phylum Bacteroidota; class Bacteroidia; order Bacteroidales; family UBA7960; genus PUPG01. Next base: position 3,392 of record PWNY01000131.1, read on the forward strand.
TGCATATGACTTCAAGGAGTATGATGAATATATCCTTCCTGTGGGCCCGGTTGAAGGAAGTGGCATTGATGCCGCGTTAACGGATGTAAAGAGGCTGGAAGGCAGTGTCACAAAAATACAATACAGGGTGGATAACAGGTCCACGGTGGAGGTTTACCAGAACTACCTGT
>PWNY01000227.1 GCA_003557805.1 Bacteroidales bacterium
GTTGCAATCCGGGCGGCTTCCCTGAGTTCATTATCAGTAAGGGGTTCGTTCTCCCACACATCGATCACGGCCCCGCCTATCTTTCCCGAGCTTACTGCCTTAACTACCGCACCGCTGTCCATTACAGGCCCCCTGGCAGTATTGATGAACCAGGCACCCTGCTTAATCTTTTCAAAGAACCTGCCGTCGGTCATATGATACGTCCTGTGTCTTCCATGCAGGTCCAGGGGAGTATTTAAGCTTACTATATCGGACTCAGAGAGCAGGGTGTCGATTCCGGTGAACTGAACGCTCCCCTCTGCCTCTTCCCGGGGCGGGTCGTTTAGGATTACACTGAACCCCATAGCACGGGCTGCTTCTGAGAGCTTGCCACCTATTTTGCCAGCTCCTATTATTCCGAGTGTGGGACGGTTTTTATTGATCTCCCCCTGCAGGTAAAGCAGCGAGATGGCTGAGAGGATATACTGGCAAACCGATGATGCGTTACAGCCGGGGGCGTTGCTCCAAAAGATATTGTTCTTCCGGCAGTAGCCGGTGTCAATGTGGTCGTAACCGATGGTCGCGCTGGCTATATATCTTACCGTGCTGCCCTTTAGAAGTTCCCTGTCACACAATGTTCTTGTCCTGATGATCAGGGCATCGGCATCCGATATATCACTATGCCTTATATCCTCTCCCTTTATATAGCTCACATGCGCCACATCGTCAAGGGCGCCTTCAATAAACGGGATATTACAGTCAACAACTATCTTTTTCATTACAGTCAAGAAAGGTCAAACCGGAAGTGTGTTTTAATCAGCATGCAAAATAAGCATTTTTTAGTGAGAAGTAATTGGCGGGTTTTTGTATTTTGCAAAAAAAAACCGATGACCAAAAGAGAAGTAGTTAAAACTGTACTGGATCACAAAAGGCCTCCCTATGTTCCATGGTCGTTCAAGTTTACCATTGAGCCCCTCAAGGAACTAAAAAGAAAACTGGGGACAGATGACATTGATGGTGCAGTAGGCAACCATATCCTTAACCTGGGCAGCGATATAGGTTTTTTCGATGATCTTGGCAGAGATATGTACAGGGATGTTTTCGGGGTGGTATGGGACAGGAGCATTGACAAGGATATCGGGAACCCCACGGAAGCGGTATTAAAAGAGCCGGACCTTGGCGGGTACTCCTTCCCGGATCCCTGTGACAAGAGATACTTTCAGGACATTGAGCGGAAAACAGGCGAAAACCCTGACATGTTCAGGGTTTTCCAGATAGGTTTCTCACTCTATGAGAGGGCGTGGTCATTAAGGGGAATGGAAAACCTTCTGATGGATTTTATGATGTACCCGGACTTTGTTCACAGCCTGCTGAAAGAGATCACCGATTATAATATAGCACAGATTGACAGGGCTCTTGAGCATGATATTGATGCTGTGTATTTCGGGGATGACTGGGGGCAGCAGACCGGGCTGATTATGGGGCCTGAGACATGGCTGGAGTTTATATATCCCTGCCTTAAGAAGATGTACGGTCATGTGTCACAGGCAGGCAAGTACGTGATGATACACTCCTGCGGTAAAGTTGATGAGCTCTTTCCATATCTTATTGATGCCGGACTTGACTGCTTCAATCCATTCCAGCCTGAAGTAATGGATGTTTTTGCCCTTTTAAGGGAGTATAGCGGAAGACTGTCCTTCCACGGAGGGCTTTCCATTCAGAAGACATTACCCTACGGTACGGCAGATGATGTTAAAAGAGAATCCCTCAGGCTTATAGAAGCCGGTAAAAAAGGTAATTATATCTTCTCCCCCTCACATGCAGTTGAAGGGGATACTAGCATCGAGAACATAATGGCATTTATAGAGGTCGCAATGGACCAGGGACGCATAAGCTGAAAAGCTACAATATCTCTTTTGCACCATCCCCTGTACTTACATTGTAGAATACAGGAGGGTGGCCGAATACATTCCTGAACTCCTCCGAGGCCTTTTCCCTGAACTCCCCGGCCTTCCCGGATCTGAGAAGGTTTATGGTACACCCCCCGAATCCGCCTCCCATCATGCGTGCCCCTGCAATCCCGAACTCTGCAGCTATATCGACAAGAAGGTCCAGTTCCCTGCAGCTTACTTCGTATTTTTCCCTGAGCCCCTTGTGTGACTGGTACATCAGTTCGCCTGTCTTTTCAACTGAGCCCGATTCAAGGGCCTGACATGTGGCAAGGACCCTGCTATTCTCCTCTATTACATATTCGCATCGAGTGTATACCTCCTGGTCAAGATTGTCCCTGAAGGATTGAAGCAGTTCAGGGCTTACATCCCTTAAACTTTTTACCCCGGGATTGTCTTTACCTATCACCGCTGCCCCTTCCTCACACTGTTGCCTGCGCTGGTTGTATGCTGAGGATGCAAGGCTGTGCTTTACCCTTGTGTCGGCCAGTAGCAGTTGGTGGCCGTCAAGATCCAGAGGGAAATATTCATGTTCCAGTGAACGGCAGTCAAGCTTGATCACCTTGTCTTTCATGCCGAAAAAGGATGCAAACTGGTCCATGATGCCGCACTTGACCCCGGCATAGTTGTGCTCTGCCATCTGGCCAATCTTTGCAAGAGCAAAATTATCAGCACCCAAATCAAACAGGGTATTGAGGGCCAGGGCAAATGCGCTTTCCAGTGCAGCGGAGGATGACAGGCCAGCACCGCCGGGTATATCCCCTGCAAACACAGCCCTGAAGCCTCCGGGCCCAAGGCCCTGCTTCTGCAACTCCTTTACAACCCCGTAGGGATAAAGCGCCCACTGGGGCAGGCCCATGGCCTCGCTACCGATATCGAAATTCACATCCTCATTGTAATCTGCAGAATATATGCCGGCTTTACTCCCCTCAGCCGGTGAAATTGCCAGGTATATCCTTTTGTCAATTGCGGCGGGCATTACAAAACCCTCATTGTAATCGGTATGTTCACCTATCAGGTTTATCCTGCCGGGTGCGGCGAACATACGGTAATCCTTCCCATACTTTGACTCAAATAGTTCCCTTACTTTTATTTCGCTCATTTAGCTATCCTTCGATTTTTTTAGATTTAGAACTTAATTCACTTTGGATCCTCCCACTTCTTTACCAGAAGACCGTATAAAGCACCACCAGTATTATCATCAGCGCATATGCTGCAATATTGAACTTCTTACCGGTTTTGAACCTCTCTCTTGGCAAGGCGATTGCCTTTGGATCGTCGTCATAATTTGCTGTGGTAAGGCTCACCATTACGATAATTGCCATTGTTATAAGAGTGGTATACATCATCTGGTCTATAAAGGGTATCTCGGCAGGAACTACTTTCAGCAGCACCGCAACCGGTATTGATGAAAGCACACCTGTAATAGCCCCTCTTGTATTGGTTTTCTTCCAGAACAGCCCCATCATGAACACCGCCAGTATACCCGGGCTGACAATACCTGTATACTCCTGTATATACTGGAACATCTGTGGCATAGCCTCAAGCGCCGGTGCTACCAGTACCGCTATAACAAGGGCAGCAAGGACTGTTATCCTGCCCACAGGTACCAGGTCGGAACCGTCAGTGCGTTTAGACAGGTAGGGTTTGTAAATGTCCATTGTGAAAATGGTGGAAGTTGAGTTCAGCATGGAGGCCAGGGATGATACAATGGCTGCTGTGAGGGCAGCTACGACCAGCCCCTGAATACCTGTCGGTATGAAAGTCCTAATGAGCCAGGGGTATGAAATGTCATAATTGACACTACCGTCTGCCCTCGTAAAGTCTTCCCTCACACCTTCTATTAAAGCTGTCCCTTCGGGCTGGGTGAAGAGTACGTATGCTATTATACCTGGCACAACAACAATAAGTGGCATAAGTATCTTCAGAAATGCTGCAAAGGCCATTCCCCTCTGTGCCTCGCGAAGCGACTTGGCCGCAAGTGCCCTTTGAATGATATACTGGTTAAAACCCCAGTAATAGAGGTTGGCGACCCAGAGCCCCCCGATCAGCACCCCTATTCCGGGCAGGTTCATGAACTGGGGGTCTTCCCGGCTTAGTATCATTGTGAACTTATCACCGGCCGAAGAGTAAAGGTGGTTGAAACCTGCAACAACTCCACCGTCTGGAGTCAAATAGCTTAATGCTATGAAGGTGGTGATGATACCACCCACCACCAGGAGCACGACCTGTATTACATCTGTCCAGGCCACGGCTGCCAGTCCGCCCCAGGTTGAGTAGGCGGCTGCAAAAAAAGCAAGACCCAGTATGAAATAGAAGGTCGTGGACCCGTCGCCGTTACCCAGGATTGTGTCCAGGGCAGTGGCACCCAGGTAGAGTACCGAGGTAAGGTTTACAAAAATGAACAGCCCGACCCAGAATACCGCAAGGATGGTTTTAAGGGTTGTATTGTATCTTCTTTCAATGAACTGTGGTATTGTGAACAACTTTTCCTTGATGAAGATGGGAAGCAGGAACTTAGCAACAACAATAAGGGTCAGGGCCGCCATCCATTCATAGGATGCGATCGCAAGGCCTATTGCAAAACCAGATCCCGACATGCCAAGAAACTGCTCGGCTGAAATGTTCGCTGCTATCAGCGATGCACCTATGGCCCAGAAAGGAAGGCTTTTGCTTGCCAGAAAGTAATCCTCTGCACTTTTTTTCTGGCCCTTCTTGGTCCTTGAAACCCACAGTCCCAGAGATATGATCAGAATACCGTACGAGATGAAGATGATGTAGTCTAGAGTTTGAAATGTTCCCATCTTTTCTTAAGTATTAGTTAGTTTCAGTTATTGTTGATTATTATTGATAAATGTTGAAATGAATTCTGTTTTATTACCATAATGGCGAGGGGTACCTGCCATCCCTAACAAGCTGCAGTAGTTTTTCCTTTACAACAGGCTTATCGCCCGGATATGTCACCCCGAACCAGCTGGCAGAGGTGGGGATCACTTTACAGCTGGCCCTGTTGCTTTTTATAAGCTTATCCACCACAAGGGGGATAAAGAACTCCGATCCAGGATCCTCTATGCTTTTACTTAAAAAGTCCTCGAAGATACTGCCGCAGTGACTGAAAAACCCCGGTGTAAATCCCCAGAAGTTCATAGATACCAGAGAATCTTCATCAACAGGCACTTTCTCACCCCGGTTGTCAACATAGACTACCCTGCCGTCCTCCCTGCCTATCCTTGTCCTTTCCACTATAGTTTCAAGGCAGCCCTTATCGTTGGTCGTACATATTGCACGTGACACATGCCCCTGGTCCGACAAGGTGTTGCCAAGGCGGTATCCTGCCAGAAAGTAATCCCCTTCCCCCGGGGGAGGATCGGATAGCGCCTTTGCCATCTCCTCAAATGCTTCCTGCCCGTAAAAGTCATCCGCATTGATAACCGCGAAGGGCTCCCTTATCTTGTCGCGGGCCACCCAAACTGCATGTGCAGTGCCCCAGGGTTTTTTCCTTTCAGGGGGGCATGTAAAACCTTCAGGCAGCATGTCCAGCTCCTGGAATACCAGTTCAAAGTTCACCTTCCCTTTGAAGCGTCCTGAGAACACCTCCCTGAACTCCTTTTCGATGTGTTTGCGGATTACAAATACGACCTTACCGAATCCTGCACGCATTGCATCGAACACCGAGTAATCAATTATCGTTTCATCGTTGGGACCAAGTCCGTCAACCTGCTTGAGGCTTCCGTACCTGCTTCCCATTCCCGCTGCCAGTATCAACAGGGTAGGTTTCATAGGGGCTATATTTAATTTTTTGTGTTAATATTTATTTTGTTGTTCATTAGTAGCATCTTCAGTTCTGTTTCACTTATGCCCAAATGGCAGTGCTTAAACTTTTTACCGCTTCCGCAGGGGCAGGGTTCATTTCTCCCGATGCTCGTTTTTGCGGGTTTTTTTGCCTCTTCTCTGTTTTTGATCCACCGCATAACATTGGCAGGTCCCCTTTTTGCCTTTAGCTCGGCAGCCATATAGTCCATATAGGGTTCAACGTGAGAGAAGAAGTGTTTATGGCCTTCGCATAGGTAACTAATTTTTCCTTCCCCGTCAGGGTCAGGTGCAAAACGGTGTTTGGGGCAGTCACCGTTGCAGGCGAACCTGAAAGAGCAACTTCTGCAGGCGGAAGAGAGGCCCGATTTCTTATCCTGGCCAAACATTGCCTGGCGGGGCTGTGCCAACATCTCTGAAAAGGAGTGGTTACGTATATTCCCCAAAAGATGGTCCTCATAGACAAAATGATCACAACAGTAAACATCACCGTTGTGTTCCATAACGGCTGCAGTACCGCACTCCTTGCTGAATACGCAAAGGCCCGGGGGTGCACCCACCCAGTTTGCAAGTGTTACATCAAACAGCTGTACATAATACCTGCCGACATCCTCCCTGACCCACTCGTCAAAGATATCTGTCATAAACCTCCCGTATTGCCCTGGCAACACAGACCATTCCGTTACGTTTGCATCTCCCCTGAAACCCTGATGCACCAACTTCATGCCGTCGTCTGATCCAACAGCTGCGGTTCTTTCAACTACAGGCAAAAACTGCATGAACCTGCTTCCAATTCCCTTCAGGAAGCGGTATATTTCAAGGGGGTGTTTTGCTGTTTCCCGGTTGACAACCGTAAGGGTGTTGAAGTCAACATTGTGTTTTTGCAGCCGGCGCACCCCCTCCATTACCCTTTCCCAGGTTGGTTCTCCTTTTTTGTCCAGCCGGTAATGATCATGCAGGTGCCTGGGCCCGTCTATGGAAAGGCCAACCAGGAAGTTATTCTCTTTGAAAAAGTTGCAAAATTCATCGGTGAGCAGCGTGCCGTTTGTCTGGAAGTTGTTCTCGATTTTCTTGCTGCCTGCATACTTTTTTTGTATCTCTACGGCTTTTTTATAGTAGTCGACCCCGAGCAGGGCCGGTTCGCCCCCTTGCCAGACAAAGGATACTGCATCAACTTTTTGGGACGCAATATAATCTTTGATAAAAAGCTCAAGAAGGTCATCATCGAGTTTATGGACAGTTTTCCCTGCAAAAATATTTTTTTTCTCCAGGTAATAGCAGTAAGTGCAATCAAGGTTGCATAAAGGTCCTACTGGCTTGACCATGACATTGAAGGCGGGAGGTGTTACCGGGAACTGAAAATCCATTGGTCGGCAGGTTTTAATCCTTTACGGAGCACAAAATTAGGAAAATTGTTGTAAATTCAGCCATTATTCTATTGAACGATAAAGTAGTTCAGTGCTGAATGTTTTTATCTGTTTTATACATTTTCAAAATCCTTTTTTTAGATGAAGAAAACAATACTTTTTTGCCTTGTAATGACAGTTACCCTTCCTCTTTTTTCCCAGTGGGAAGCGGCCGGGGACAGGATAATGACAAGCTGGGGAGAGGAGCTTGACCCCGAAAACGTTTGGGATGCATATCCAAGACCTGTTATGGAGCGAATTGAGTGGAAAAACCTGAACGGCCTATGGGATTACTCAATAAGCCCTGTAAACCAGCCGGTGCCCGGGACTCACAGTGGAAAAATACTAGTTCCCTTCCCGGTTGAATCCAGCCTGTCGGGCGTGAAAAAAGAGGTTGGAGCGGAAAATGTCGTCTGGTATGAGAGGACCTTCAATATCCCCCCCGAGTGGGATGGCAGGGATATATTACTGCACTTTGGAGCCGTTGACTGGGAGGCGGATATATGGATAAACGGGATCAAGGTCGGCTCGCACAGGGGTGGCTATGATCCATTTTACTTTAACATCAGCCCTTTTATAAAAAGCGGAGAGTCGCAGAACCTCCTTGTAAGGGTATGGGACCCTGGTGACGAGGGTTATCAGCCCAGGGGCAAGCAGGTAAGCGAGCCCGGGAGCATTTGGTACACTTCCGTAACAGGCATTTGGCAGACCGTGTGGCTGGAGCCTGTTTCAAAAACCTATATCGAGCGACTAAAGCCCGCACCGGATATTGACAGGGAATTGCTTAACCTGAAGGTTTTAACCAGTGATCCTGCCAGAGGTGATTATTATGAGGTGAGGGTGTTTGAGGGGGCAAGAATGATCGCATCGCAAAAGGCCTCGGTCGGCACGGATGTGGACATACGGATCCCCGGCCCCAATCTATGGAGCCCGGAATCTCCCTTTTTGTATGATATGGAAGTACTTCTTATACGGGACGAAGAGGTTATTGACAGGGTTAGCAGCTATTTTGCAATGAGGAAGATATCATATGCAAGGGACGACCATGGAATTATGAGGCTGCAACTTAATAACGAGGATTATTTCCCGCTGGGCACCCTTGACCAGGGTTGGTGGCCTGACGGCTTGTATACTGCCCCTTCGGATGAAGCGTTGCTGTATGATATTCAAAAAACAAAGGAACTTGGTTTCAACCTTATAAGAAAGCACGTAAAGGTTGAACCTGCAAGGTGGTATACCCACTGTGACAGGGAGGGTATACTGGTATGGCAGGATATGCCAAGCGGCGATGCCACACCCGTATGGCAAATGTGGCAGTATTTTGACGGAAAAGAGCTTGAAAGGAGCCGGGAGTCAGAAGAGAACTTCAGGAATGAATGGAAAAACATCATTGATTTCCTTTATCCCCATCCTTCCATAGTTACCTGGATACCATTCAATGAAGCTTGGGGGCAGTTCAAGACAGAGGAAATAACCGAGTGGACAAAGCAGTACGACCCGACCAGGCTGGTCATACCAGCAAGCGGCGGTAACCATTTCAGGACGGGTGATATGCTGGCAATACATCATTACCCGAACCCCAGACTCTATCTATATGATGCCGAAAGGCCGACCGTACTGAGTGAGTTTGGCGGAATTGGTCTTGCCCTTGAGGGCCACCTGTGGGAGCCTGAAAGAAACTGGGGTTATATAAGGTTTTCATCTAAACAGGAGGTTACGGAGCAGTACCTGGAATATGCCGGTGAGCTCATAAGATTAATAAATGCAGGGATATCCGGTGCTGTATACACGCAAATTACTGATGTGGAGATAGAGGTGAACGGCCTTATGACCTATGACAGGAAACGGCTGAAGGTGGACGGTGACAGGATCAGGCAGATTAATATTGATATTAGAAGCACATTAAAGTAAAGTCAGCCATTAATATTCTATAACTCAATCTTGTTATTTGACAATTTTGTCTAAATATTATTGTTTAAAAGCAGACTTAACTGCAAGGATGCTTTGATAATTCTTAAACAACAAAACCGCTTAACCCTTGTCATATGATGATTGGAGGTTAGGACATAATATCCAGATTGCTTTGTTATATCTGTTTTTTGGGTGTTATCGATAACGGTTTGCTTCTATTTGAATGCTATTTGATGATTGCCAGTTATTAACCAATTAAAAAATCCGAACCATTTAAGCTATAATGTTTCAAGACCAAACAATTGTCCCAGATTAAGTGCTGGGCTCGAGGTTGTTGTTTTCTGGTTTTAAGGTTGAAAAACGGTATATGGTTGTAGATTTAAACTTTTCTCCTGGCAATAGCAGGGTAGAAGGAAACCCAGGTTTGTTAGGGGAGTCGGGAAAGTGCTGTGTTTCCAGGCAAAATGATGTGCGCTTCAGGTATGGTTCGCCCCTTTTGCCTTTGTCTTTACCTGTTAAAAAGTTGCCACTGTAAAACTGCAGGCCTGGTTCTGTTGTTAACACATCCATTTGCCGTCCTGTATTGGGGTCATAGACACTTGCTGCAGGCTCAGCAAATCCTCTGTTATTTGTTGTTTCAAGCACAAAATTATGATCATAGCCGCTGCCATAAGCTATCTGAATGTTGTCAGATTCAATCATTTTTCCTATTGCCATATAATCCCTGAAATCAAATGGCGTACCTGCAACTTCTTCAATCTTGCCGGTTGGTATCTGGTGCTCGTCCACAGGGGTGTATTTCTCTGCATTAATCTTAAGAACATGATCCAGAATAGTTTTACTTCCTTCGCCAGAGAGGTTGAAAAATGGATGGCTTGTGAGGTTAACTACCGTTTTTCTGTCTGTTTCGGCATTATAATCTATCCGTAATTCATTTTTATCTGTAAGTGTATACCTTACATTAACCTTGAGGTTTCCCGGAAACCCTTCCTCCATGTGGGGTGAAAAATATAAAAGCTCAAGAGTTCTGTCATCGACCTGCACCCCTTCCCATACAACATTATGAAAACCATTAGGCCCTCCATGTAAACTGTTTGGCCCGTTATTCTGTTTTAGTGAATATTCCTTTCCATCAATGGAAAATTTTCCATTTGCAATACGATTGCCAAATCGTCCTATCAATGCTCCAAAGTAAACTTCATTGGAATTCAGATATTCATCAATCGAACTAAAACCGGTTACGACATCGTCAAAAATGCCTCTATAATCAGGGACAATAAGCGTAACTATCCTGCCACCATAATTTGTGATATCTGCTCTGGCACCGCTTTCGTTTTTTATGGTGAATAGCTTTACCTCTTTATTATTAACAGTTTTTTTAAAGTTATCAGGAGACATTGTTTTAAACCCCTTTGGCATTTTATTGAAGGAAGGTTTATAAGAGTTCATAAAAAGCGCTTTTACCGGTAAATTATAAAAATGGAATTATATTTTTTTGCAGATAATTTATTAATGTATTACAAATTTACAACAATTCTTTGCGTAATATATACGCTAAGTGAAAAAATAATTATATTTTTATCATCTAAATGCTAATCAATATAACAATTAAAACAAATAATAAGCTGATAATTATGCCTTTCTGGCTCCTGGCTTGTTATTAATAACTGGTACTGGTATTAACAGAAATCAGTCTGGAAAACAAGCTTAAAAATACTGATATGATTAGATCTGAAAAAGGACCAATTAATGATATGATTCAGGTGAGCAGAGAGTTAAATCCTAATATATCGGTTGATTGTGTTGTTTTTGGCCTGAGAAGGAATAGTCTTAAGGTTATTCTTGTGGAGAGGAGTTTTGAAGTTCTCGACGGGGAAGGGGAAAAGGTAAGTGATTATAAACTTCCCGGTAGTTTGGTTTATAACGATGAACTTCTAGATCAGGCTGCTCAAAGGGTTATGAGGGAACTCACGGGATTAGTCAATATCAGGCTAGAAAGGTATGATATACTTGATTCACTTGAACGAGTGCATAAGCACCTGGATAAGATTTGGCTTGAGAGTACATCAGGGCTAGAAATAAACAGGGTGGTATCAGTTGCTTTTTTCGGACTTGTTAATCTTGAATCAGATAATAAATATGTTATTGACAAAAGTGCCAGGTGGATGGACTTAGAAGAGACAAAGCACCTTCCTTTTGATCATAGCGAGATTATTCAAAGAGCTTTATTGGCAGTACAAGAAAGTATAAGAACCGGTGATTTGATATTCAGGGTGCTTCCTGAGAAATTCACTATAGCACAGCTTCAGAGGGCAGCTGAAGTAATTTGTGGTGTGAAACTTGACAGCCGTAACTTCCGGAAAAAGTTAAAAAAAATCAATTTTATACTGCCTCTTGAAGAAAAGCAAATTAAGGTGGCACATAAACCTGCCAGGCTTTTTGGTTTTGATCAAAAAAAGTATATGGAATCAAAAAGGAAAAAGAATCTGTTTTAATTCTTAAATTGTTCTCAGTCAGGGGGGGGTGACAGGTATTAATCCGCAATGTTATAATAACCAGGGAAAGCAGTAATCTGCCATAAATAAAAAAACCAAAATTCATTGATATCATTTTAGCAACTAATCCAATAATGAAACCCTTAATCAAAAAATTATTTTTAACCCAAAATCAATCGCTATGAAAAACCAATCCAGGAGAAAATTTATCCGCAACACATTAGTTGGGGCAGCTGGCCTGTCGGTTCTACCTTACCTTAAAGCTTGCAAGGCAGGGGTTAATGATACGATCCGCCTTGGTTTTATCGGCCTCGGACAGCAGGCTGTATTTCTTGCTAATGGCTTCAATCAGATTCCTGGGGTTAAAATTGTCGCTGGTTGTGACATCTATGATGTAAAGCGTCAGCGTTTTAGCCGGCTTGTAAAAAAGCATCAGGAAGATAAGGAAGAAACTGTAGAATTAAGAACATATGAGGATTACAGGGCGATTCTTGACCGCAACGACATTGATGCTGTGGTAATAATTACTCCTGATCACTGGCATGCCTTCCAGGCAATTGATGCATGCAATTCCGGGAAAGACATATATCTTGAAAAACCCCTTACGTTTACAATTGAAGAGGGGAGGAAACTTGCAAATAGTGTTAAAGCCAATGATATAGTGCTTGCAGTTGGCAGCCAGCAGCGATCAGATCCCAACTTTCAGCATGCAGTAAAACTAGTAAGAGAAGGAAGGCTTGGTGAGCTTAACCGGATTAGTGCATTCGTTGGTCCACCCCCCAGACCTTATGATCTTCCTGAAGAGTCTGTGCCTTCTGGCCTTGACTGGGATAAATGGCTTGGCCCAAATCCGTACGTTCATTATAATGGCAGACTGAATCCCCCTATTAGTCTTGATCCTGTGCAAAACGAACAGTTTTGGGCAGAGTGGAGATATTTTAAGGAAGTTGGAGGAGGTTTCCTGTGTGACTGGGGGGCACATAATTTTGATATAGGCCAGTGGGCACTTGGCAAGGATGAAAGTGGTCCTGTTCAGATTATACCAGCCGGATACGCTGAACATGAACATATAACATTTGTCTATGAAGATGGTCTAAAAATGGTCAATGAACCCTTTGATGAAAACAGGAATTTTGGTGTAAAATTTAGCAGCGATGATGCCTGGATAGAAGTTTTTCGCGGAAGGTTTGAAGCTTCAGATCCCTCTCTTATGCCTCCTTCTGCGGAACAGAATGGTAACGACGTGCCTTATGAAACAGGTACGGCCCATTTGATTGACTTTATCGAGGCTGTTAAGGGCAGATATGATCCTATTGCCAATGTTGAGACTGGACATCGTACGGGATCACTTGGCATACTTGGTAATATTGCCACTGATCTTGACAGGCCACTAAGGTGGGATCCTGAGAGAGAGCAGTTTGAAGGTGATTCGGAAGCTGACTCTATGTTGTCCAGAAACTATCGTCAGGGTTATAGCCTCTGATTAGTAATCAAGTTACTGACAACTCCTGTCCCTGATAAACTCGGGCGCTTTGTATTTTATTATTAATCTTTATTTGAAATATAATAACTGATGTTTCGCACTTGATTAAAGCGTTGAAAATGAGAGAAAAATAATAAAAAAAAGCAGCATGATAACTTGGCTAATACGCTATTATATAGTATATTAGCTATGTGTACCAAAACATATTATCATGCTGCACGGTAAAGATATCAAAAAGATTTCGGAATTAAAAACCGATTTTACCCCCCGGTGGTTTGAACCGGATTTTATATTGAGTTCTTTGAAATGTTTTTCGTTTTCATCCCTTTGCACGAGTCTGAACCCTGTAAAGATGAAGGGGTACAGTTTTGAATGCATTTTTTCCATCCTGATTAGCTTGCCGTTTGTTGGCATTGGCAACATTAACCGGTTGACTACAAGCAAGCTGTATAATCACATGGAGGCTAAAAAGGATGTGTTCTATCGTTTTAAAAACAATACCGCCATTAGCTGGCGTATGATTCTTTGGTTGTTTGCCGTTAAGTTCCGCAAGCGGGTTGAACAGGATAGTGGTTTGAATGCAGGCCCGCGATGTTTGGTCATAGACGACAGTGTGCTTGAAAAAACCGGAAAATACA
>PWNY01000365.1 GCA_003557805.1 Bacteroidales bacterium
AGGTCCTCTTCGGTTTCAAGTATGAGCTTGAAAGCGTTTGTTTCGGCAAGCACATTCTCTCCGAGCTGCAGTGAAATCATTGACATCCTCTCGTTCAATTTTGATAGTTTTTCACGCTCTTCCTCCGGCAATGCTGCACCGCTTCTTTCAAAGTCACGGTAATACATCTCCACAACCCGGATCTGCTCCCTGTCAAGACCCAGGTTTTCCCTTTGCTCATATACTTCACGGATACGGGCGAACAGATCCTGGTTCATCCGTATCTCATTATTGTGGGCTGAAAGCATTGGAGTTGTCTGGCGGGCTATCTCCTGGAGCCCGTCGCTTGTTTCAGCGCTCCTGAGTCCGCCAAATACTGTGTTTACCCTGCGTAGCAAATCCCCGGCATTATCATAGGCCACGATAGTGTTCTCGAAAGTTGGTGGCTCGGGATTATTGATTATCGCTTCGATCTCAGCCTTGTGCTGACGTATCCCCTCCTCTATCGCAGGCAGAAAATGAGACTCCTCTATCCGGTCAAAAGGTGGTACGTCAAAAGGTGTATTGTAATCCGTAAAGAAAGGATTAACGGTCTGCTGTTCACTGCATCCCGGGAATAACATAATAACTGGAATTAGAAAAACAAGTATTCGTTTCATTTGCCTTTAATTTTATCATAAATTTTATTTAAAAACTGCCATCTGGCATGATGGGCAAATATAGTCATTTTTGAACAGCTCTTACCTTTCGGGCCTGCGATACCTAACCGGTGGCTCGGGTTCAGGCTTAAGCTCGACGGGGTTCTCTTCAAGCAGCCTCAGTGCTTCCTCAACTGCCCTCTCAAGCTGGGGGTCATGGCCCATTATAACCTTTTCCGGGATCTGTTCCACCTCTATGTCAGGGTCAACTCCTTCAGCCTCAACAGCCCATTCACCATCTGTATTGAAAAAGCCGCCCCGGGGTGCCATCATACGGCCACCGTCAATAAATGACGGGGTATCCCAGATACCCACAAGGCCACCCCAGGTGGTTGTTCCGATAAGCGGCCCCAGATCCTTTTTCCTGAACATATAGGGAAGAAGGTCACCTCCTGATCCGGCCCTTTCATTTATTATCATAACCTTTGGGCCCCATATCCCGGCCATTGGTGTTGTAAAAGGCCTGCGGTCTGCTGCCCTTGAATTAAAGTAACCAAACAGTTCGCGAGACATTATATCAATCATATAATCAGCTGCAGAGCCGCCTCCGTTGTTCCTCTCATCAATTACAACACCCTCCCTGTCCTGCTGTGAAAAATAGTAACGGTTAAAAAACTGGTAACCCAGGCCACTGGTATTGGGCACATAAACATAAGCCAGCCTTCCGTCCGAGAGTTCATCCACCCTGCGCCGGTTATCTTCTACCCAGCTCATCATCCTCAGCTGGTTCTCGCTGGAGACCGGTACAACGGTAACCAACCTTGACCCTTCACGTGATGGCCTGCTATTGACCCGTATCCTGACCTGCCTGCCTGCGGTACCCTCAAAGTATCTGAACAGGTTGCTTTCCCCGTCAACCCTTACACCGTTTACCTCAAGCAGGTAATCCCCTTCATTCACATTGATACCCGGAGCAGAAAGTGGTGCCTGCAGATTCGGGTTCCAGTCCTCCCCGGTATATATCCTGCTGAACCTGACATGACCATTTTCAACCTTGTAATCAGCCCCAAGAAGGCCCACGGGGACACGGTCCACCTGCGGCATATCACCACCGAAAATATATGAGTGGCCCACTGCAACCTCACCTCCCATAATGCCAATTACATAATTCAGGTCGCTGCGGTGCCTCACGTGCTCCACCCATGGCCTGTACCAGTTGTAAATATCGTCCCATGGCGCTCCGTGCACATTGTCAACATAAAGGAAGTCCCTCTGCAGCCGCCAGCCTTCCCTGAACATCTGCCTCCACTCCTCTTTGGGCTCTATGCGCATCCTGATATTATTCACGGCATTAAGTCGACCATCCCCGGGTGAACGGCCTGCTCCACCGGCCTCAACAATACCCCAGGTACTGCCGCTTCTGTATAGGAGGGAGGACCTGTCGTGGGAGGTAACTGCATAGTTCACGGGACTCAGGAAACTTTCTGTTTCACGGTCGCTGAAATTGTACCTGTGCAGTGTAAGGCCCTGCTGATTTGGTACATTCTCAAAATAGAAGACAAAGCCCCCGGGTCCGGGTAAAAGGCCGGTATAGTTCCTTGCAGGAATATTCACTGCCACTATCCTGTTCATAAGACCTTCCCTGTCTATCCTTACGGTTAGCTCTTCCTGGTCGTCACCCTGTTGCCCGTTAACTTCTTTGCCGGGATCCTCTTCATCACTTATGGGCAGGAATGGAGACTCTCCCTCTTTGGAAAGGACCATTACATAAAGAGCACGGGTT
This sequence comes from Bacteroidales bacterium, assembly GCA_003557805.1. Lineage (GTDB taxonomy): Bacteria > Bacteroidota > Bacteroidia > Bacteroidales > UBA7960 > PUPG01. The sequence goes on from PWNY01000365.1 coordinate 2,401, forward strand.
ACAGGACTGTCATATGCGCTCATGTCGAGCCAGCCGGTATTCGGACCATAGTCGGTGCTGGCCATAAAGTATAGATAATCGCCTGACTGGCACCATACAGGGGTTATTGCATCGGCCATACCATCGGTTGCCTGGATGCGTTCACCGGTCTCCACATTATAAAGTATAATCGCCTTGAACAGGCTTTCAAGCGTATGTGCATAGGCTATCCAGCGTGAATCCGGCGACCATACAGGCTGCATTGTTCTTTCGGGCCGAACATACCTGTCGGTATCAACATGGGTCACCTCCCCGCTCTCGACATCCACGAAATAAAGGTTTAGATGGGTATCTGTATAGGCAATATAACGGCTGTCAGGCGACCATTCAGGCCGGAAAAAGAAAGATGGCTCCGGAAGGTCAATCCTCCTGATTTCACCCATCCCGTCCTGGCTTCCAATAACCAGACCGTACTCACCACCTTCATCGGAAAACCATGCGACCCGGCTGCCATCAGGAGACCATGCCGGGAACCTGTCTGCAACCCCCGGTGAATTCGTGATGTTCCTGGGATCCCCGTGCTCCCTGGGAACGGTAAATACCTCTCCCCTGTATTCAAACAAAGCGCGCTGCCCGCTGGGCGAGAGTGAAGCATTCTGAAGCGCAGCCGCAGACACATCCTCCCACCTGGTCCGGGACCAGTGAAAATCACCCCTTACATTTATTACAAGTTTTTCTGTTTCTCCATTTTCAGGGTCAAGTATATGCAGTGATCCCCCCTGTTCATAAACAAGCACACCGCCACCGGCACCTATATTCTTAACATCAAAGTCCGCATGGAAGGTTTCCTGGTTCAGCACCCTGGAATCTATATCAAAGGACCATATATTGGCGGCATAATCCCTTTCGGATATAAAATAGACTTTATTACCCAGCCAAACCGGATCCATATGCCGTTCTCCGTCAGCCTGAGGTGTTTTTATCAGGCTGTAATCATCAAGATCCATTATCCATACCGGTTTTGCCTGCCCGGCCCTGTAGTTCCTCCACTCCGGGTCGGAAAAACTCACCTCCTGGTAGGCAATACGCCTTCCGTCAGGAGAGACCTGGCCTGAAACCGCCCGGGGAACCGGGAGCTTCTCGGGCATGCCTCCATCCTTGTGTATGGTAAAGAACTGCGATTCCTTTGTAGGGACCCCGTCCCTTCCTGATACAAATAAAATACTTTCACCATCAGGAGACCATCCCATTACACGGTCCTGACCGGGGTGCCATGTAAGGCGCCTGGGCTGCCCCCCTTCTGCCGGTACCACATATACGTCATCATTTCCGTCATACTGAGCTGTAAATGCTATCAATGTACCATCGGGAGAAAAATGGGGCAGGCTTTCAGAGCCCTCATTGCTGGTAAGCCTCCTTGCTTCCACCCCGTCCCTGTCAACAATCCACAGGTCATTGGCATATACAAACACTATATGTGTTTCACTTATGGTTGGTTCACGCAGCAGCAACGTTCCCTCTGAAGCTGAGAGGGTCCCTGCAAAGAACCAGGCAGTAATAAAAAAAAGCAAGACTTTTTTCATGATTGTATCTGTTAATGGTTAGAAAAATATATTTTACGTTAGTATTGCTAAAAACACATATAAATAAATCAGTGCTTAAAAATAATGTATTATGGCCTCACGGCCAAAGAAAAAAACAGACAGCGGTACTTAACCGTTACAATGAGCTTGTCAATAATACAAGGTATTTTCCGGCCTTACCCGCTTTATGGCTGCATGCATGCAGCACTGCTGAAGATTTTTTGTAGTTTTGGATCCAGAATAGAAACAAACAAATAAACAAAAAATGAATCGGATAATATTCTCTTACCTTGTTATTCTTCTGTTACCGGCCCAGGCCGTAGCAACATCAGGCAATTACGGCAACAACGACAGGGAGGTCCTCATAAACGCCCTTCATGCGGTATCCGAGGATGACATATCCTCATGGATGCACACCATGACCTCTCCGGAAATGAGAGGAAGGCTTTCAGGGGACATAGGATACGATATGGCTGCTGAATGGGCCGCAGACCTCTTTGAATCCTGGGGCCTGGAGCCATTTTTCCCTGAAAAGGGATATTTTCAGGAGTTTGGCCAGCCATACACACTTATAAAGGACAAGGGACGACTTGAGCTGCACATAGCCGCGAACAGTGATACAATAACAAAATCGTACAATTACGGGGAGCATTACTGGCCATGGGGCATATCAGGAAGCGGTGAGGTAAGGGGTGAGGTCGTGTACGTTGGTCACGGACTTTCGGTTCCCGAACTGGGATATGATGATTATGAGGGAATAGACGTTGAAGGCAAGATCGTTATCACTGAACTGGGAATCCCCTACCAGGGTGATGACCCGGACACCCTTGGCATGTGGCAGCCATACGTTGACCACTCCAACAAGGTAAGGTTTGCACTGGAAAACGGTGCTGTCGGGCTAATATTTGCCTACCACGTGGCAAGTCCAAGGCCTACCGCAGATCCAGGCTTTATCTTTCTGGCTGCTTCGGATGAAGTTGTCAGGGATTTTTTTGCAGGAACTGGCAAAGAACTTGAAAAGGTAAGGGAACAGATAAAAACCACTATGACACCAGCCTCATTCAGCACTGGCAATGAGGCAACCCTGGCCCTGACGGCAGAATACCACCCTGACGGCAAGACTTCAAATGTGGTTGCAATGATAAAGGGCAATGACCCGGAGCTTAGGGATGAGTTCATGATAATTGGTGCACACCTGGACCACCTGGGCATGATGCCTGTCCTTTTCCCGGGTGCACTGGATAATGCATCAGGATGTGCACTTGCACTTGGAGTTGCAAAAGCACTGGCAACTTCAGGGGTTGAACTAAGGCGCAGCCTGTTGATAGTCCTCTTCGGCGCCGAGGAGGTTGGCCTGGTTGGAGCCAGGCAGTTTGTTGAACGCTTCCCTTATCCGGCTGAAAGCATAAGGATGATGATAAACCTCGACATGGTAGGTCGTGGAGATTCGTTTTTCGCGGTAACCGCAGACCCATGGTCACAACTGCTTGAGATACTGGAAGAGAACAATGACAGATGGGTTCACAGGGAAATGATAACCCGCAGCAGTCCCTGGCAGATGCCAATGAGGCCCAGGACAGATGGAATGGTCTTCTATATGGAAAAGATACCGGCAGTTACATTCGGCACTCGTGGAGCAGAAGGACCAACACTCTATCATGTGCCCGAAGACACTATGGATCAAATAAATATTGAAATAATGAGGGATGTTGTAAAACTACTAACCATGAGTGTCGCAGATATAGGAAACAGGGAGATTATAAGACTTGATACTCCATGACATAGCAGTCAAAAGGAGTCTTGTAACGGTTAACAGGCAATATATGAAAACCGACAATACTGGATACAGCTCACCTGCCGGCAAGGCAGAAGTTTCAGGTATGGACAGGCGCTGTTTTTTAAGGATGGGAGCCCTGTTTGCCGGCGGGCTGACAGCTTTCGGTTCACTGATCGGATGCACTGACAGCAAAAGACGGATAAAACTGCCTGGTAAACTTGAAAAAGACGGGACAGTTGTTGTCAGGGCCGGATGCCCGGCACACAACTGCGGTGGCCGGTGTGTTCTGAAACTTTTTGTCCGGGAAGGAGAGATAGTCAGGATCGAGACCGACGACAGGGACAGCGATGATTTAAGGGATCCACAGTTAAGGGCCTGTATAAGGGGAAGATCATACCGCCGCAGGCAGTATCACCCTGACCGCCTCAAATACCCCATGAAAAGAACGGGAAAAAGAGGAGAGGGAAAATTTGAAAGGATCAGCTGGGAGGAAGCCCTTGACATGATGGCCTCAGAGCTGCAGAGGGTAAAAGACCAATACGGGAATTCAGCAATACTGGTTCCCTACGGGACGGGAAGCTATAACCAGACAAACGGTCGCCAGACAGCCGCCAGGTTAATGAACCTGTTCGGAGGATCGCTTGGGTTCTACAACAGCTACTCATGGGCCTGCATAAGCAGGGCCACCCCATACGTATACGGTACGGGTGTTACAGGTAACCAGCGCCAGGACTGGATAAATTCCAGATATATAATAATGTGGGGATGGAACCCCTCGGAGATGCGCGACGGTACAAACAGTGAGTTTTTCCTGAAAAAGGCAAGGGAAAATGGAGCAAAGATCATATGCATAGACCCCAGGATGAGCATGAGCGCAGTATCCCTGGCTGATGAATGGATCCCCATTCGGCCGGGTACAGATACGGCCATGATGAGCGCAATGGCATACGTGATAATTTCAGAGAACCTGCACGACAGCGATTTTATAAAGAGATGCTGCATTGGTTTTGACAGCACCCAGATGCCTGAAGGACTTGAGGATGAGGAAAGTTACAGCGACTATATTTTCGGGACAAGGGACGGGCAACCCAAAACGCCTGAATGGGCAGAGCAGATCACAGCCGTTCCGGCCTCCACAATAAGTAGGATTGCAAGGGAGTACGCTTCGATAAAACCGGCCATGTTATACCAGGGATACGGAATGCAAAGGCGTGCATACGGTGAACAACCGGTTCTGGGTGGCTGCGTACTTGCCGCAATAACCGGCAATGTGGGAATACCGGGTGGCTGGGCAAGCGGTATCGCGCTTCAGGCAGATGACGGAGGGCCGTTCTGGAATGTTTTCCCGACAGGCAGAAATCCTGTAAGTGCATCCATACCGGTCTTTCTATGGACCGAAGCAATACTAAGGGGAAAGCAAATGGGACCTGACCAGGGAGTTATAGGAGCTGAAAAACTTGATAACAACATTAAACTCATCTGGTGCGTAGCATCCAATATACTGATAAATCAGCATGCCGATACCAACAGGAGCGCAAAGATACTAAGCGATGAGAACCTTGTGGAGTTTATCGCTGTCCAGGACCAGTTTTTGACCCCTTCGGCAAAGTTTGCTGACCTGGTATTGCCCGTATGCACCCAGTTTGAGATGTGGGGGCTGGAAGATGGCTGGAAATACGGAGATGAGGTGATAATTATGCCAAAAGTAGCAGACCCTCCCTTTGAGACAAAAAGCGACTACCAGATTGCTGCAGGAGTAGCAGAAAGGCTTGGCCTGAAAGATGAGTATACAGAAGGCAGGGATGAATATGAATGGATCCAGTGGGCGGTAAATTTCTACCGTAATACCCGTTTCCCCGATATACCTGATCTTGAGAAGCTCCATGAACTAAACAGGGGTGTATATACAAGGCCAGTCGATGAGCCACGCATAGCCTTCAGTGACTTCCGAAGGGACCCCAAAAACCACCCCCTGAACACACCGTCGGGCAAAATTGAACTGTTCTCAAAGACACTTTACGATATGAGCAGGCCTGACACCATCCCCCCGGTACCAAAATATATACAGGAGTGGGAAAGCCCGTTTGGCAGCGAAAGTAAAGATTATCCCCTGCAGGCACTTGGTCACCACTATATGCCACGGGTACATTCGACCCATGACGGCATTGACTGGCTGGAAGAGGCATTCCCCCAGAGAGTGTTTATCAACCCTATAGATGCAGGCCAAAGGGGAATAGAAGATGGTGATGTGGTAATGGTTTATAACCACAGGGGAAAAATATCAATCAAATGCAGGGTAACTGACAAGATCATGCCGGGGGTGGTCAACATCCCTCAGGGCGCCTGGTGGGACCCGGACAAAAACGGAGTTGACAGAAGAGGAAATATTAATGTGCTGACAAGCCACAGGTGGACCCCTCTGGCATTCGGGAATGCGCAGCACACTATAATGGTGGAGGTTAAGAAACAATGAAGCAGATGGCTTTCTATTTCGATTCATCGGCCTGTTCAGGCTGCAAGACCTGCCAGGTTGCCTGCAAGGATAAATATGACCTGGCGGCCGGTGTTCTGTGGCGAAGAGTTTATGAGGTATGCGGGGGTGACTGGATTAGAAGGGGTAACGCCTGGCTGCCAAACATTATTTCTTACCATGTTTCACTGGCCTGCAACCACTGTGAGGAAGCGATCTGTATTGAAACCTGCCCGAATACCGCCATTGTCAAGGATGAAAAAGGCATAGTACTGATAGACCAGGACAGGTGCATGGGCTGCAGGTACTGCGAATGGAGCTGCCCTTACGGGGCCCTGCAGTTCGACAGCAACAACAGGGTCATGACAAAATGCACCTTCTGCGCCGATTACATTGAAGAAGGAAAGGATCCTGCATGTATAACTGCCTGCCCCATGAGGGCAATGGATTACGGGGAACTTGAACAGCTCAGGGAAAAATACGGGAATAACAGCGATATATATCCCCTGCCTGATTCAACATATACCGGACCGGCAATAGTTGTAACACCACATCGTGACTCCAGAATAGCCGGCAACCGTGAACTCAGGATAATTAACAGGGAAGAAGTCAAACCAAATGAATAACATTCAATCCTGAAATTATATGAACAGCAACGAATGGCCCCTGGTTTTCTTTACACTATTCTCACAAATAAGCGTGGGGCTGATCCTGGGCGGATTTCTGCTGTGGGCAGGCATAAAAGCTCCCGGGTCATCCTCTTTTGACACCTTCAAGAAAGCCCTGTTGCTCACGGCTTTCATATCAATGGGAGTGGCATTGCTTATCTCCTTTCTGCATTTGTCATCACCTCTTCACTCGGTATATGCCCTCAGCAATATAGGCAGTTCCTGGCTAAGCAGGGAGATTATCCTGGCATCGCTATACCTTTTAAGCCTGGCAGTATGTTTTGCATCATTAAAGTACAACATACCCCACAAAGCCATTTTCGGTCACCTTTACACTGCATCTGCGTTTATTGGTATTATGCTTGTCTATGCCATGTCGAAGGTCTATATGATGCCAACCACCCCACTGTGGAACACTCCCGCCACCCCGGTTGCATTTTTCAATAGCGCTATATTACTGGGAGGGGCCGCACTGCTATTTATCCTGACAGTCAAAACCCCTTCAATGGGTCATTTAAATGAGGTGCAAAAAATGTTTTACCTTTTGTTCTATATGATAAGTGCAGGTGTATTTATCGGCCTTCTTAATATGCTGCTGCTGCAACCTGACTCCCTGGCTGTGGCCGGCAGCTTCGCTGCACCTGAAATACCCCGGGTATGGAGCATATCCCAGACTATATTTCTGCTCGCAGGATACTCTATCCTCTCGTGGTGGTTCGCTTTCAAACTTCCGCAATACCAGGGTAACGGAACACTGATAATCATAATAGCCATCACCTGCCTGTTGATCTCAGAACTTGCGGGCAGGTATCTGTTTTATGCATCATATTACAGGGTAGGTATCTGATAAATGAATGACAGAGGAGACAAATGGTTAAAGGCTGCCGTGATTGGAAGCCTCTGGGGTGCATCTGAAATTGTGCTGGGAAGCTTTTTGCATAACCTCAGGGTTCCGTTTAGCGGCAACATACTGACAGCCATTGGCATAGTGCTGATGGTATCCGGCCACAGGCTCTGGCCGCAGGCCGGTATACTTATAAGGTCAGGCCTGGTATGCGCAGCACTTAAAACATTATCCCCCAGCCCGGTCATACTGGGCCCGATGCTGTCAATAGTTATGCAGGCCTCTTTAATGGAAACCGCCCTTTTTCTCAGCAGGGGCACAAAAGCCGGTTACCTAATAGGAGGCGGACTGGCAGTGATCTGGAACCTGCTTTACCGCATACTTTCAAGTATTGTCCTTTACGGCAGTTCGCTCATTACTCTTTACCAGAACCTTATAGATCATTTTACAGGGCTTGCGGGCCTTGAAACACAAAATTACTGGTGGCCTCTCCTGCTGTTGTGGGCCCTTTTCTTTTTGTGGGGCAGCATTGCAGGGGTCGCAGGCATATATATTTCAAACAGGGCAAAAAATGTGAAGCCATCCTTCAACTTTACACTTCCTGTAAAAGATCCTGCTTCCGGTAAAGACAAATTTATAGTCAGGTCCGGTATGTTAACCCGGATAAGACCTGTAATTGCTTTTGTATTGCTTCTCGCCGGGCTATACAGTATATCGGTATTTCCTTTAGGAATAACCATTGCAGTGACGGGAGTGTTGTTAATGGTACTCTATCTTTACGAAAAAAGTATAATAAGCAGGCTGTTCAAAAAACGCGCTCTGTGGGTGGCCATGGCTATTATGCTGGTTCTCTCAGGTTTTTTCCTCGGCCAGCAGGCAGGGTTCAGTCTTGAGGGCTTTACGGGAGGTATAGAAATGGTCTTAAGGGCAATTTATGTGATTGGAGGCTTTGGCCTGATAAGCAGCGAACTGCAAAGGCCCGAAGTATCAGCGGTTATGAAGGGAAAAGCACTCTCCCCGCTAATGGACGCTGTAAGGGTTGCATTCCATACAACACCGGTCCTTATAGAAACCCTGCCACAGGGCCGGGAATGGCGCAAACCGGCCAGGGTCCTTGCATCAATGGCGGGCAGCATGGAGCATTCCCTGGAACTGATGAAGCGGCAAAACAGGGTAAACAGAAAGACCTTCATAATAAGTGGAAAGCAAGGTGAGGGCAAGACCACCCTGGCAAACAGGGTAAATAAGATACTAAAAGAAAGCAAAGTAATTACCGGAGGGATAATTGCACCTGCATACCGGATAAAGGGACACAGGGCAGGATATATGTTAGAGAGCGCGGGTGAAGCGGGTAAAAGCGTTCCGCTCTGCCATGAGTCAGATAATTTGAAGGAACATTTACCCGGGCGCTTTGTTTTCGATGAAAAAGGTATTGAATATGGAGAAGAGCTGCTCTCAGAAGCCGGCAGTAGAGACTGCGACCTTGTAATAATCGATGAGATCGGGCCGTATGAGCTAAAGGGAATGGGATGGGATAAGGCATTTGAAAAACTGCTTAATAGTTGCGGATGCAACCTTCTGATCGTGGTACGGGAGTCCCTGACAGATATAATAACAGACAGGTATGGGCTGCATAAGCCGGTAATCATAAAAGTTAGCGAATGCAGTGCAGAGCAGGCGGCAGAAATTATCAAAAAGGAAATTGGGAAAAGCGGTGTGTGAAAATGTAAGCCAGTTATTATGAGAAACATAACCGGAGTAATATTGGCAGGTGGGAAAAGCAGCCGTTTTGGCCGGGACAAATGTCTCCATTACTATAAGGGCATACCCCTTTTTATGAACTCCCTGGAGATATTGAAAAAGGCTCTGACAACAGGAGACAATGAAAGTTCATTGTCTATTATTGTAAGCACCAATAACTTATCCGCCTTCAGGGAATATAATATCAGGCCTGTAAGTGATATATACAAAAACACAGGGCCTCTTGCAGGCCTTCACTCGGCCCTCACTGCAGCTGCAACTGAAGCAATAGCGGTGATACCCTGCGACACACCATTTATCCATCCTGATCTTTATAACTTTTTGCTGAAAAACTCAGGGGGGTTCGATGCCGTTATACCCACGCACGGAAAATATTCTGAACCACTTTGCGGAATATACCGCAAAAGCTGTTTGATACAATTTGAGAAAGCAATCAGGGAGGGTCAGCTAAAGATACTTGATGCACTAAACCCTCTTAAGGTGAACTTTGCAGACACAAGGGGTGAGTGGTTCTACTCACCTGATATGTTCCATAACATAAACAGGATAAGCGATATCCCGTCATAGATCACAAACAGTCACTGTTAATTTCAAGCACATAGTCCTCTATTACCTCAAGCTCAGCTGCGGTTTCCCAGCCTGAAAAGCCCTTTATGTCATCATATGAGACCATCTCTTTAAAAGCCGAAAGGAACCCGGAGGCAACAGGCATATATGACCAGTGCCACTTCTCCTCCTCATAGCCCCCCTGGCGGTTCTTTCCATGGGTGGTATAGGGTTGGCAAAAACCATATTCCGCTGCATTCTTAAGCAGCCAGTTATATACTTTTTTGCCCTGGCCAGACTCAAAATAGGCGTTCTGAAGGCTGTTAAGATCTATATCCGTACCCCAGTGATGCCTTGAAGTACCGGGCATCGCACTGAAGCGAAGTATTTCCCTGGCCCTTTCAACCGGATCAGCTATATCTGTTGCATATATCCCGCCAAACAGCTGCTGTCTCCCCTCCCATTTGTTTTCCCATATCCTCTTCTGGTGATTAAAATTGCGTGTAGCTGAAATTATCCAGAGTTCAACGCCATCCATCATTGCCGCCTCCCTCATCCTTACAAATGCCTTATATGCTTCCTCGCGCATATACATACCTTCCCTTGAAGCATGTTCAGGAATTATCTTTACAAAGCCTGTGTCTCTTGCCGGCTCAATAAAACCGAGAAGCATATCCCTGTCAATATTATATAGCATGGTTTCAGTAGGTTTTTGTAGATCAGCTTGCTGTCTTGTGTCATTAACATCGGTTTGTTTAGACAATTCAGAAATATCACTCTCAGTTGTTGTCCGGCTTTGGGGCATTACAGCCCTCCGGGCTGCCCTGTAACCCCTGGAGAAGATCAGCAGCAGGGCAAGCAGTATCAACAGGGCTATCAGCAGTGCCCTGTTCCATGACGGTTTTTTACTGTTTCGCATTGTCCGTAACGGTTGTGTATGATAGCAATCGATGTTTTCGAGCTGCAAATCTGTCCGCAGGCACAAACTTAATGTAAGGTGAAGACCTTAAAATTATTGTTATCCCCACCTTGTATTATACACTATTAGCTAATGTAGTCTCTATTAACCGACCTTTTCTCAAAAAGAGTTTTCGCCTTTTTCAAGTCAAGTGGGGAAGAGGTCTTATTTGATATTCTTCTTTCCTCATTTTCTTAATAGCAGTCAGTGTGCATTGTGTGGTTTGTGAGAAAATTTCTGAATTATCCAGCTTAGAAACACTAAAGTTTCCTGGGGCTATTGTAGCAAACTACAGCATAGTGAGCTATTTAAGCCACTTGTCAAGCCAGTCAAAAAACTCTCTCTGCCAGAGCACTCCGTTCTGCGGCGTAAGAACCCAGTGGTTCTCTTCCGGGAAGAAGAGCAGCCGGCTCGGAATACCCTGCAGTTGTGCAGCATTAAAGGCCTGCAGTCCCTCCGCGTACGGAACACGGTAATCTTTACCGCCATGTATCACCATCATTGGCGTATCCCACTTGTGCACCATAAGGTGTGGGGAGAAATCGTAGCTGTGAGGCCTGGGTCTTTCCCAGTAACCCCCTCCAATGTCATGATTTGCAAAAAACATCTCCTCGGTCGTGGCATACCAGCTTTCAAAATTGAAAAGGCCGCAATGTGAAATGAATGCACTGAAAC
>PWNY01000398.1 GCA_003557805.1 Bacteroidales bacterium
GCAGTAATATGGATGTTGACGCGTGTAAACGTTCATGGCTTTCCTCCTTGGGTTTGTTATGAGTTTAACTGCGAATCCATAATTTATGAATCCGGGAGGAGACCATGAACAATATCACGGTTTTTCGTGCGGACGCGTAACTATTTGCAGCCCTTTTCATTTTTTGTAAACGCGCCGCACAAAAGCTGGCCGTTAGCTGGCGTAAACTGAAGCTTTATTGAAAAACGTTATCCGAATACGTACATTGCTACAATAATTACAACTTATTCTTTTAGCCATGGGACAAAGTCGTTTGGATAGAATTACCAGAAACCCGGATGTCTGCCACGGGAAGCCAACTATTCGTGGTTTACGCTATCCGGTCGACACTATGTTAGACCTTTTAGCTTCCGGAATGAGCATTGAACAAATTCTGGACGACTATCCTGACCTGGAACACGATGACCTTTTAGCTTGCCTTGAGTACGCTTCAAAAGTTGCCCGAACAAAAACTTCCCAAAAAATTGCTCTGTGAAGGTCATTGTTGATGCACAGTTACCCAAACGCTTATCCGACTTTTTAGCCACAAAAAAAGTCGATTCCAAACACACTCTTGAACTTCCCGGGAAGAACGCAACTTCTGATTAAGAAATCATACGTTTTGCTGATCAAGAAAAACGCATTGTAATTACTAAGGACAGCGATTTTATTGAGAATTACATTTTTAAAGGACAGCCAGCTAGGTTGTTAATTGTATCAACCGGAAATATCGACAATTCACAGCTTGTCGGATTGTTTGAAAAGAACATTGACACTCTAAAGTCTCTTTTCAAGCAAAATTCCGTGATCGAAATCAATGAAATAGAAATCAGTGTTCATTATTGATCACCCGCCAGCTAACAACGGTTTCAACCTGTCAGCGGCCCTTGCTTTTTCATAATTTACTGTTGGAGAGAATGCTTGTCGCATTCTCTGTTTGTGGCGTTGCCGCTGCAGGTTAAACCTGGACCGTTAGCTGTCATAAATCGAATCCGCACTTCTTGAGTTATACTCTTGACTTTATGATTGTGATTCCACTTTTACCCGAATCTGAACAATCAATAATTAGAGTCAATCGCAGCCCCATATCTGTGATGATTCCCTCTCAGTTATCATAATAATCCTCAAAGATCTCAAAGGATTGTTCTATATTGTTATTTATCGTTTCCGTGTTTTGGAAATCTTTGGGATCAAGTGTCTCTCCATCCTTGCCTTTAAACCAGCTCGTTATATCGACGCCGATCGTTAATGTTTCGTCTTCAGCGTCTGAAATCACCATAGGCGGATCCAGGTCTATATCTATTTCAAAGTCTTCGCTTGACCGGAATGTAAATTCCTCTCCGTCATATAGTCCTTTGACCACTACCGAATAACTTCCGGTTTCATCTCTGAAATCACGGTCATCCACTTCGACATCATCATCAGGTTTTTCAATTTCAAGCTCAAACTCATTGTAAACTCCCTCGGGTGCTAATTGTTCCGCTATGACAAACGGCGAGCCATCCAATGGCAGATTTACAATGAAATTTCTTACTTCCAGTTCAATATTTTCACCTTCGAGCTCCATTTCGTCAATATATAGCTTGACCTCTTCGATGGTAAGATTGTTTTGTGCCGAAGAGAGTGATGACTTCATAGCCTCGGACTCTGATATCACTTGCATCTGTATTCTAAGTTCGGGCGAAGAATTCAAATCCGGCTGAGTGGTGTCACAACTACTCAGGGTCAATAACATGACCAATACTACAATTCCCGGGAAAAAGCCATGGTGATTGATAAACAGGGACTTCATAGTTATATACCTTTCTTTTAATTTCAAGATGATGCATTGCCAAATGCATATTGTCTTCGTTAATTGCTATTGTATGACGATTCGCCTTTATAAAGGTTACAATTATCTATTACAGATTGACTAATGGTTATTGACACTTAATATTAAATCTTATTTTTCTTGATATAAGAGCAACATTTTAAATTCTCACTGTTGATGACAGCTAACAAAAAATTTTAAGCGGACGCGTTTCGTATCCAAGCTCAAAACATAGATTCTCACCGTGCCGCTTAAATTTTGGCCGTTATGGGCTTTAATCTTAAGCAAAGTTTCGAAAGCTCCACTCTGACTTCTTTATACGAGTTTGAAAGTAACGATCGGCTCTCAACTCGAATTTAAGACACAAGTCTGTCCCACAGTTTTACGTTGTTCTATAGAATGCCTAAATTGTCCTTATGAAAACCTTCAGCATAGACATACCAGACTCGGTTGACCTGGACCAAAAAGAGCTTAAAATGGCTTTGGCTTCAAAGCTTTATGAACGTGGCAAGCTTTCTTTAGGTCAGGCTGCAGATATGGCCGGCTATTCCCGGCAAACGTTCATGGAACTATTAGCTGACTACGGTGTCGACTTGATCAACTATTCTGCCGAAGAGCTTCAAAGCGACATAAATAATGCCGAAAAATATAGTTTGTGACGCCAGTTGCCTGATTCTGCTAAACAAAATCGAACGCCTTGATGTGCTCCAAAAGGTTTTTGGTAAAATTTTGATTACCGACATTATTGCCCAGGAAATCAAAATTTCGAATCCCGATTGGATAAAAGTCCAAAACCCTTCATCGGTTTTGCAAAAAGGGCTTAGTAACCTTTTGGATCCGGGAGAAGCTTCCGCCATATCCTTGGCAGCCGAACTTGAAAGTGCATTGTTGATCATTGATGAAGCCAAAGGCAGAAAGGTAGCAACACGGATGGGTATTCATATCACTGGTTCCTTAGGTGTCATTATTGCGGCAAAGAACAAAGGACATATTTCAACCGTCAAGCCGATCTTAGAACGCATTCAAGCTACAAACTTCCGGATTTCATCGCATTTGGTTCGCGAAGTACTCGAAAGTGTCAATAAAAATTAGGCAAAATCGCCCATAACAACGGTTTCAACCTGTCAGCGGCCTTTGCTTTTTCATAAATCACTGCTGGTGAGAATGCTTGCCGCATTCTCTGAGTGCATCATTTCAGTTCCACTTTTAAACGCTACCACCTGAAAGCGTAAAATGATACCGCTTTGTATTATCCTGTTGTACTTGATGTGGTTACACAGATAGTCCAAAGAGGCAAAACCGGGGGTTTTACACAGAATGGAAACCGGTGGTAAAACGGACAATTTTTCAGAGATTTGAGCATTCTTTTACCCGAACATACCTGCCGACACCGGTAAATTTTGTACATACAGAGCCTGTGCCGTGTTTTTAAACGTAAACAGGATAAACAGGCCCCGGAATTACAATCCCGGGGCCGGCCTGCAAGCAATCGCGTCTGTCTTTACAATCATCACAATTACACAGTTGAAAGTCTGCATACTGCTGGTATACAATATGTTGTGGAAGTAACGCGTCTGTCTTTACAATCTTTGTCCTTCGGCTTGTTGAACATCTCCTATCCCTTGGTGTACAGTGAGTTCTACAATTAACGCGTCTGTCTTTACAATCTTTTTGTCCCGAGGCGTTTGGTAAGGTTCGATCCGGAATAAAGCGCTTGCCCC
>PWNY01000092.1 GCA_003557805.1 Bacteroidales bacterium
GCAACCATTGATTTTTCTTACCTGAAAAAAGAAATGGCACGAAGAGGCGTGGAAGTTGCCAGTCCCGCCATATTAAAGCAAATGATACTTCGCACAGTGGAAAAAGTTGACATGCGCGAAAAGGAGCATGAGATAAGCTTGTTTTTAATCAACAGTGAAAATGTCCTGCGGGTATCATCGTTTTTTGATTATGTGAACAGTTTGGACTTTAATGAGTTGTGCAAAAAAAACTAAAACTCAACCCCCCTGTATTGTCTTTTTCTTTCTGTCTTGCAGCTATATCCCAATACCTGGTGTCACTTGTGCACGCCCTGTTTTTTGCTTTCTTCCTTTGTCTTTTCTTTTGGGTCGTCCCAGGATAATACCATGGATTTTTCAGCCACCCACTGTTGTGCAAACGTATCCGCGGACGGCATATGTATAGAAAACCTCAGCCAGGGTGCACGACGCTTTTTTGCTCCGTCACGATCAAACGCTTTGTGAACAGCTCCTCCATCGGTCCGGACCCTGTGGGGATAAAAACGAACAGGACACCGACCATAAAATGGCAGATGTCCTGTCATGTCGGGGTGAGAGGATTCGAACCTCCGACCTCGTCGTCCCGAACGACGCGCGCTAACCGGGCTGCGCTACACCCCGTTTTTTACCGGACTGCAAATATAAAAATATTATTCCACGAATGGGGCTTTTAATTAATCACAGAGGGTGCTATTTGTCCTCAATAAATTGAGAACAAACAGGTTCTCCGGCAAACCTATGCTATCATCGCATATACCACTCCTGCCAGTCCAAGCAGTGCCAGTGTATACACTATGGTTTTGGGCATAATGCCCCTGTTTTCAGCTGTTTTCCCGAATATCCCGAACACCAGAGGGTGTACAAGGAATGGCATTGCAAACACGAAGGCTATGAGCCCTGCAGCCTGCTCACCGAACATCCCGCCCTGTATGGCTGCAAACAGACCGAAGTGTGATATTGCAGAAGAGTTGGCCATTACCGCGTCACTGAGCCCCATTCCGCTAACACTCAGTATCAGCAGCCCTCCGAATACAGCAACCAGCTGCCAGCCAAGAGAGAACAGCATCAGGCCCCTTATCTCCTGAGCATCACGGCCCATTGCCCCCCTGAGGGTCTTTAAGGCAAGGAATGTCAGTACAATGCCTGCCGCCACAACTGCTATTGCGTATGGAAGCAGCAGGTAGCCTGCCGTGGCACTGGCTGCCAGTATGGAGAATACAAAGATATGACCTATAAATGGCACGTTGATCATAATGGGTGCCCTCACTGCCGCCTCAGGGCCTAGGTCACCCGCTGTACATGCCCCCGTGAGACCGGAGTGCGATAGTGAGCCCGCCATACCGGGTGCAAGGTTGCGAATGTGGTTGGCCATTCCCAGCCATATCAGTATGGCAAGACCTCCGAACATCCAGAACAGCTGCCCGAAAAACCCGAATGAGAGTACCGCGTTCATCCCGCTCAGCTGGAAAGCCTCTGCAATGCGGGAGCCCCCAACCATGAAGTTGGATGCCAGTACAACAGGTATGCCTGCAAACAGCAGTGAACGAATAGTAGGACCAAACTTCCAGCGCATCATTATCATACCAAGGCTTACAGAGAGTATCATGGCGAAGAATATCTCCGGCAGGGCTATCACCGGCCTTATCCACTCTGCTATGTGGAAGGACACTACCAGCAACAGCAGTATCATGGCAGTCTCAAACACCCCCTTGCGTATGTACCTCCCCTTGTTGTCAATCTTCGCCCTGTGGTCTATAAGTATTATTGATGCAACGATTCCAAGGTAGCCCAGAAGGGGATAGAAGTTGTCTATTTCACCACCCGTGTTGTAACCTGTTATAACCCTTTTAAGCGACTCTATACCTATAAGGATAAAGAAGGCCCTTATCAGGAACATGAGCTGGGTGGCCTTGGTTCCAAGGAATATCTCCTGGCTGGATGGCACCACAATGTCCTTGGGGTCAATCTTGCGGTTTGTGATAAGCTTCCTTATCTCCTGGCCCCCGACAAAGAAGGATGCCATCAGGGCTGTTATCGTTACCCTGCTGCCCAGCTCCATTATCGGGAACTCAGGCAGCCCGGGAGTTGCAAGCCCGGTAGATACCAGTATCAGCCCCATAAGGAGGCCGAACACCACGATTATCAGGATTGGTGAATACCTGGTCCCGGCAACCACTGTCCTTGCGACCAGCACCATGCTGATCACCATCAAAAAGGTAAGCCAGTACTGGTTCAGGATATGAACACTGGATAGTTGATCGGTAATTGCTTCCATAAAAGCCAGTTTTGTTTTACTCTGTTTATTCTCTTATTGGATCTTTTCCATGTTTTGGAATTAAACAGCCGTAAAAATACAACCTTCACGGAAAATGGAAAGAATTTTTTCACATGGATTTAATTACCGGGAACTAGGTTCGAGCTACATGCTGGGCGGGTTGGTGCTATCCTCTTCGGGTACAGGTATCTTTACCTGGTAGAGCCTGCCCGAAGCATTGGGCAGCTCGTAGCTGCGCAGCCAGGGGTTAAGCTCCCTGAGGGCCTTGTAGGTGGTGTTGTGGCTGAACGCAAACTCCACCAGGTCACTGATGGTGGTATCAACTGCCACATTGTAATAGGTAATGGGAGGGTAGAGGTCCTCTTCGCGGAAGTGAAAGCCCGAGGCCATGGGATCGGAGAATATGGTTTTTACCGCAAGGATCCTGAACATATACCGGGCGGTCTCCTCATTGAGGAAAAGGTCATAGTAGTCGTCAACCCTCTGGTTCTCAATTATCCTGCCAAGCCTGCTGTTGCCAATGTTATAGGCAGCGGCCGCCATGGTCCATGAACCGAACCTCTCCCGTGCATCCAGCAGGTATTTGCAGGCAGCGACGGTTGATTTTTCAACGTGATACCTCTCATCCACATGGTCATTTACCTCCAGCCCGAGATCCCTTGCAGTGCCCCTTAGTATCTGCCAGAACCCCGTTGCCCCTGCCGGTGATACCACATTCATCAGCCCGCTCTCTATCAGTGCCAGGTATTTAAAGTCCTCCGGCACTCCATGCTCGGCCAGTATGGGCTCAATTACAGGGAACCACCTGTTGGCCCGCTTGAAGAACAGCATCGTTGAGCTCTGCCAGTAGGTGTTTACCAGCAGCTCCCTGTCAAACCTCTCTCGTACGTCAAACTGCTCCATTGGAACCCTTTCTCCTGCAAAGTGCAGCTGTTCAGGGTGCTGCAGTGCAAATATGTTGTATCCCGACCGGAAGGCTTCAATGAAGGTGTCCGGGTTGTTGTATTCAGGGTTTGTGCCGGCTGGCTTGGTAAAGGTTAAAAAACCGATTAAAAAGACGGCCGATAGCAGTAAAATCAAAAGTGAGGAATAACGGTTCAGCATAGGGGACAGGCAAAAAAGTAATTTGTAAACAGTATAAATAATCTCTTCAAAAAAGAGCCCCAGTTTAAGTTTTAAGGGCCTTGTAAGCCTTAGTGGCTAAGGCTTACACAAATATAAGCAATAATTATGACCTGAAATGATATTATATGCCA
>PWNY01000139.1 GCA_003557805.1 Bacteroidales bacterium
ACCCGGTGGTCCAGTACCATCTGGAGACCTTCCTGGCCGAGTCGCAGAGCGCCGACCCCATGGGCTGGGGCGTCCCGTCGTGGGTGGAGCGCGATTTCCGCAGCTACCTGCGCTGCGGCATTACCGTCGCTCCGCTCCGGTGAGCCTCCGGGTTACCGCCTCAATTCCTCCTTCCGCCGCAGGGGCTGTCGCCGCCGGGTACGTCATGCTCCGCCTCCCGGGGGCAGTGGCGCCCCTCTTCCTCGAGTGGCTCCACGCCCACGTTCCGGACCGGGCGGGAAAGGTTCGCTCCCGATTGGAGCAAATCCGGGGAGGAAGGCTGAATGACCCGGCGTTCGGCTCCCGCATGCTTGGCGAAGGTCCATTTGCACGGCAGGTGGCGGACCTCTCCCGGGTCGCCAGGACCCGAGCAGGCCTGCACCCGCGTATGCCCCCCCTCAGCGGGAAGCACTTCCGCCGGCCCGTGGCCAGAGGTTCGGGGCAGCTTTCCCTCTTCTGAGGGGCGTGCGCCGGAACCCCGTCACGCCACGGGAGACTCACCCACCGCACTCCTGGCCGTGGTGCGGGTCACACCCGGCCTCCAACCGGCTCGATGTTCTGGTTCACGTGGAAGAAGTTCTCGGGATCGTACCTGTCCTTCACCCGCTCCAGACGCTCATAGTTGTCACCGTAGGTGGCACGGATCCGGTCATTCCCCTCCTCCATCATGAAGTTGACGTAGGCTCCATCCGCCGTATGGGGGATCAGTGCCTCCCAGTAGTCCCTTGCCCACCGCCGGATGAGGGGGACGTTCGATGGATCGGGATCGACTCCGGCGATGACCATGGACCAGTTCGCGTCGCGATGTCGCCAAGCGGTATCGCCCGGATCGATTCGCTGTGGAGCCCCATCCACGGGATAGAGATGCATGGTGGACTTGGAGGTGGGCACCGACCCATGGCGAATGTGTTCGGCGATGGCCTCGTCCGAGATCTCTTCCACGAAGTGCCCCTTCCAGTACCACTGATCTCCGGGCGGATAGAGGCCGTCGAACATGCCCTGGAGTTGCGGATAGGGCATGGGCCCCGTGAACTCGAAGAGGGGCTCAGCCACATCCCGGGCCGCTTGAATCACGGCATCGGCCTCATCCTCGGGGAGGGTGATGGACCAGAGTAGCCCGCATACCTTCCGGCCGTGCAGCTCCTCCGGAAAGGGAGGCCCAGCGGGTACCGCAGCGGTGAGGTAGAAGGCGTACACATCCTCCGGCGCTCCCCGAGACCATTCCCGATACCACCGGAGCGTCGTCTCCAGTTCATCCATGGGCCAGAACAGGGGACCCGCAACCACACTCCGAACGGGGTGGAGCCGGTATTCGAAGGAGGTAACCACGCCGAAGTTCCCGCCCCCTCCCCGGAGAGCCCAGAACAGGTCTGAGTTCTCGTGCTCGCTGGCCTGAACGAGATGGCCGTCGGCCAGCACCACGTCCGCGCTCACAAGGTTGTCGATGGTCAGGCCATACTTCCTGGTCAGATATCCGTGGCCGCCTCCCAGTGTGAGACCACCCACTCCGGTGGTTGAGATCACCCCGCTCACCGTGGCGAGCCCGAAGGCGTGGGTGGCGTGGTCCACATCCCCCCAGGTACATCCGGGTTCGACGCGGACCCTCTTGCTCCGGGGATCCACCCGGATGCCCTTCATGGGCGAGAGGTCGATGACCAGGCCGTCATCCACCAGGGCGAGGCCCGGACCGTTGTGGCCTCCGCTCCGCACTGCGGTTTCCAGTCCCTGGTCCCGCCCGAAGTTCACGGCGTGCACCACGTCGGCCACGTTGTGGCACCTGACGATGAGCCCGGGCCGTTTGTCGATCATGGCATTGTAGATGGTCCTTTCCTCCTCATAGTTCATGTCTCCGGGTATGATCACCTCTCCTCTCAACGTCTCCCGGAATGCATCCAGGGCCTGGGCACTCATGGTTACTCCTCGGTTGATGTCTCATCCACGTCGTCGGTCATATCAATGGTTGGTCACCCCACGGGCGACTCAGCCACCGCCCTCCGGGCCTCGGCCACGCCCGGGCGATCGCTCCTGGGATTGACCACCTCCAGGAGGGTGGTGAAGTGGGCTCGGGACTCTTCGTCCAATCCGGCACTGCCGGCGGCTCGGGCGGCCCCCAGGAGACTCCGGTACCGTTGGGGCCAGACCTCGAGTCCGGCTTCATAGGCCCCCATGGCTTCGTGGGGCCTGTCCAGATCCTGGAGCAGATCCCCCAGGGCCTCGTAGGGTGGAAGAAGGGCACCGGGGGTGATGGGATGCTTCTGTACCGTCCCCTCCAGCTCCGCTGCCTCACGGGTCAGGGCCACTGCCCGCGCTTCGTCACCCTGGGCCCAGGCGATCCGTCCGGAGAGAATGAGGCGATCCGCCTCGATGTAGGTCCGGTAGGCAGCCTCACCGGCCGCCTCCGCATCGTCGCGGAGAGCCATGAGTTCCTCTTCCGCTTTCTCTGCACCGGCCAGATCACCGGTCATGACAGCACCCATCCCACGAGCGAACCAGGAGAGGGCCTGGGGCCATTCGTAGCGCTCCCACTCCACGTAGTCGGGCTCGCCGATGCGAAGCGCCGCCGCCTCATCCCAGTCCCGTCGCTCCAGGGCGAAGCGGGCGGGCATGACGGCCAGGTGGAAGGCGCTGCCGAAGTCTTCCTGATAGGGGCCGGTGATCAGGGCCCGTTCAAGGATGCGTCTGCCCAGCTCGTCCTCACCCCGCTGCAGGTGGCCATAGAGCTTGTAGTCCATGCCGTGGATGTAGTGGATGGAGATCCGGTCTCCCACCGGATGATCCAGTGCCGCCTGGGCTGAACGCCGATTCCACTCGATCACCTGGGGTCAGTCTCCCAGGCGAACATAGATGTGGCTCGGCATATGGAGGGCATGGGGCACGTGGGGCGCCAGGTCGGAATAGGCATCCACCACATGGAGGTGCTCTTCGGCCCGGCCGCCGGCATCATCGGCGTGGATGATGTAGTGGATGGCGCCGGGGTGGCGGGGCTCGGCTTCATGGACGTCAGCCAGGATGGCGGCGGCTCGGGCGTGCTCAGCCAGTTGATCGTCGGCCACCTGCCCGGCGGCCAACACGGCCAGGCCATGGAGGGTTGCCACCTCAAGATCCTCCGGGCGCTGCCTGTGGGCTTCCTCCATGGCACCGGCCCAGCGCTCGATGCGGGGCCACCACTCGTCGGACTCCGGGTTCTCCCAGAATGCCGCGGCGGCAGCGACCAGGAGCCGCTCCCGCTCGCCTTCAGGACCCAGTTCACGGGCTCGCTCCACCGCCTCCCACCCCTGGACCCGGGTATCCAGATCGGGGCGTCCGGGCCAGAGGGGCTGGAAGAGGCTCATGGAGACCCCCCAGTGGGCCATGGCACAGCCGGGATCCCGGCTTGCGATGGCCTGGAATTCACCCCGGGCCTGCTGGTACATCATGTGATGAAGGAGGGCCACCGCACGGTTGAACTCATCCTCCACGGCAGGACTGCAGTTCACCTGGAAGTCCACTGCTCC
>PWNY01000277.1 GCA_003557805.1 Bacteroidales bacterium
GCTGCTTCCGTAAAAGGTCTTTGGATCGGGGGGCGTATCCACAGATATCATCTGTTCTGACGCCCCGTATACTGAGGTTGTGCTCAGGTATACGAACTTGCTGACCGGGCTCTCCTCAACGGCATATACCAGCTCGGCCGTTCCCCAGTGGTTAATCTGCTCAAACAGGTGGGAGTTTTCAGTGGCAAGGGGTGTTGATACCTTTGCTGCAAGGTGGTAAACAACGTCTATATCCTGCAACACCTGCCTTAGCTTCCTTGAGTCCAACAGTTCACCGCGGATAAAACTAACCTTTCGAGGTTCATACCTTGTATCCAGGAAAAGGTTGTAGTTTCTGCGGCTCAGGTTGTCATATATGATTATCTCATTTACCGATGGGTCCTTAAGCAGCTCAAATACCAATTCGTTGCCTACATACCCGGCACCTCCTGTGATCAGTATCTTCATGGACTGACGTATTTTGTGTAGATGTGCAGGCCACACTCCGTTTTCTTCATACCTGACCATCTTGCATCCCGCAGTTTGTCTCCGTTGGCAGGCCTTGTACAGGGTTCGCATCCAATACTCCTGTATCCCTTTTCCTCAAGTGGATGGACAGGGAGGTCATAAAGGGAGATGTAGGAGTTCATATCTGAGATAGTCCATTCTAAAAGCGGATGGTAGCGGATAATCCCGTTGCCGGTCTTTTCCTCCTGTCTGAACCTGCTCCTGTTACTGTTCTGGCAGGCCCGCACCCCGTTGATCCACACATCATACTGTTTGAAAAGCGCCTCAACCGGCTGTACCTTGTTCAAGAAACAACAGTAATCCGGGTCATAGGTAAACATAAGATCTCCAGATGAGTTGGTCTGCATGCTCTTGGGCACATGTGGCAGCAGGTCTATTACATTGAGCCCCAGCTTTTCGGCAACCTTGTCCTTATAACTTATGGTTTCTGGGAAATGGAAGCCCGTGTTTATAAAATAGACAGGAACATCCCTGTCAATACGGCTTAGTATGTGGAGCAGAACAACGCTGTGTGTCTGAAAGCTGGAGGTGGCAAAAATCCGTTTCCCCTCCTTTTTATAATGCGATATTTTATCTTCAATAAAATTAATATCCATATAGCATCCAAAAACAAGCTAAACAAAAATAGTAATTATTTGCCTAAACCAACATTTTGCGGATAATTACGTCCAATGGCCGGGGAAGGCGCTAACAGCTGCAGTTGCTTTTTTTCCATACCTTTGCAAGAAAACAGGCTATGCCCGCTTTATCAAACGCAGATATTATGCCTGCCTCCGGCTGGCTATCCCTTCGCAATGGGATAGTGCTCATTGCAGGGCCATGCAGTGTTGAAAGCAGGCATCAGTTTATGGAAACAGCCAAACAACTCACTTCGGGCGGGAAAATATCTGCGCTGCGCGCCGGGGTGTGGAAACCCCGTTCCCGGCTGGGTGAGTTTGAAGGGGTTGGGGAAAAGGCATTCCCCTGTCTTAAAGAGGCGAAAGAAAAAACAGGCATTCCGCTGGCAGTGGAAGTGGCCAGGCCAAGACATGCAGAGGCGTGTCTCAGACATGATATAGATATAGTATGGCTGGGTGCACGTACCACGGTAAACCCCTTTATGGTGCAGGAGATCGCAAATGTGATAAGGGGAACAGGAATACCTGTACTTGTAAAGAACCCCGTAAGCCCCGACCTCCGGTTGTGGTTAGGTGCAATAGAGAGGATCCTTGATGCCGGAACAAGCAGGATAATTGCAGTACATCGTGGATTCAACACCCATGACAACAAAAATTGCCGCAACCTCCCCCTTTGGGAGATCCCTCTTGAGCTCAAAAAGATAATGCCAGGGATACCGGTTATCTGCGACCCCTCACACATTGCAGGGAACAGGGAAGGCCTGGCAGGTATAATACATACCGCTCTGGGGCTGGACATGGAAGGTATAATAATAGAGTCGCACTACAGGCCGGATACGGCGCTGACAGACTCTTTTCAGCAGGTAAGCCCGGTTGAAATGCACACGCTGATAACTAAAGCAGAAGCCTTCAGGGAGCAGAAAGACTTTTCACAGCCACTGGAGGCACTAAGGGAGAGAATTGATAATTTTGACAATATAATGTTGGAGCTGCTGGCAAAACGCTTCGCGGTCTCCTCAGAAATAGGCAGGATAAAACGAAAGAATGGTGAAAGCATAGTACAGCCACAGCGACAGCAGGCTGTCCAAAAGGAGTGGATGCAGAAGGCCGGCAAACTGGGGCTGGACCCTCTGTTTACGGGTAAACTGCTACAGATCCTGCATGATGAGAGTGTAAGATATCAACAGGAGAATAAGAATGAAAAATAACGGCAAAAAGGAGCTTACAGATATTGCAAGTCTTGGTGAGTTCGGGCTTATTGACCACCTTACAAAGGGTATAAAACACCACCACCCGGAAACCATCAAGGGTGTGGGTGATGATGCTGCGGTGATTGACAATGGCCCGCATGCCACAATAATCACCAAGGACCTTCTGGTAGAAGGTGTTCACTTCGACATGGTATACACTCCACTGAAGCACCTGGGTTACAAGGCCGTGGCGGTAAATCTCTCTGATATATATGCCATGAACGCACAGCCGCGGCAACTGCTTGTTGGTATTGCGGTCTCACAACGGTATTCACTGGAAGGCCTTGAAGAGCTTTATGCAGGCATGAGGCTTGCATGCGAAAGATACAAGATTGACATGGTAGGGGGAGACACAACCACCAGCACTGGCGGGCTCTTCCTCAGTATAACAGCCATAGGCCATGCCGAAAAGGAGCAGGTAGTATACCGCAGCGGGGCAAAGCCAAATGACCTGCTGTTTGTAAGCGGGGACCTGGGTGGTGCTTACTGCGGCCAGCTGGTCCTGCAACGGGAAAAACAGGCCTATAAAGCCAACCCGGATGTACAGCCGGATATCAGTAAATATTCATATGTTATTGAAAGACAACTTAAACCCGAGCCCCGGAGGGATATTATTCAGCTGCTCGGCCAAAAAGGGATACGACCAACATCAATGATCGACATATCTGACGGCCTTGCCAGTGAAATACTGCATATATGCAAGAACTCCGGCACAGGAGCTACCATATACGAGGAGAAGATACCACTCGACCAGAGAATGGCCCAGACTGCACATGAGTTCAACATTGACCCGACAACATGCGCGCTCAGCGGAGGTGAAGATTATGAACTGCTTTTCACCATAAGCCAGGATGATTACGATAAAATAAAGGATAATTCACTGGTTCATCCAATTGGTCACATAAGCGGGGCTGACCAGGGGCACAACCTGTTTACAAGCTCAGGACAGCTGGTTAAGCTTACCGCCCAGGGCTGGGACCCCATAAAGGGAAAGTAGTCAGAGATTGAATCTATGGATGTTTATGGGCAAAAAAAAGTATTATACCGTCTGGAGGGGAAACGAAACCGGTGTTTTCGACAGCTGGGAGAAGTGCCGAAAGGCTGTTGAGGGATTTAACGGGGCAATATACAAGTCTTTCCCGACCGAGGATA
>PWNY01000298.1 GCA_003557805.1 Bacteroidales bacterium
CCTGTAATAGACCGCCGGTTTTGGGGTCCAATTCGACAATGTATATGCCCATCTCGTATGACCCATAGGCCATCCAGTTCTGACCTGTTTCCACATCGACTATTATAGTAGGATCAATGGCGTTGATAGTGTCCCCCGGATGCGATGATGCCACCATACCCTTATCTTCCCATGGGCCTCCAGCAGATTCACTGGTCGCATACCCTATATACCCGAGATTCTGATTTACAAGGCCCCCGGGGGCTGAATAATACAATCTGTATTCATTATCAGCCTTGTGCAAATATGGGGCCCATATACCTGAATCTTCATAATCAGGGTTGTAAGTCAAAAAATACTCCCTTGCAGAATCTGGTATTCCATCAAAGGCTGTACCAAGGAACTCCCAATCTATTAAGTTTTTTGATCTCCTTTTGTGGCCCCCGAAAGGTGTGCCTCCTCCCATTGACACATCCGTGGAATACATATAGAACCATTCGCCGTCCTTATTTACCGAAGGATCATGGACATTGTATATTGTCCACATTTCCGGCACATTCCAGTACTCATGATAGGTGTCAAAATAAGCCGGCCCTTCGAAGCCGTTATTATTGTACTGGCTGTAAGCTGATGAATAAACCAATAAGCAAAGTGGTAATATCAGTTTTTTCATTTAAGTCGTTTATTTATATATCTAAAGTTCTACTGTCGGCCAGCCTTCGTTATCCCATATTATTTTCCTGATAAGCAGCTTTGACCTTCCTTCATCTGAAGCATCATATCCATGAAAGATCAAGTAATCTTTGCCATCAAAAGTATATGCTGAATTATGCCCGACACCGGGCCATTTATCATTACCCTCTAAAACCAGGCTTGCACCACCAAAGGCCATATCACGTCCTTCCCTGTCCAGATAGGGCCCAATTATTTCCTCAGAACGGCCTACCATTATTTTGTATGTACTGTTCAATCCCCGGCAGCAGTGATCATAAGAAACAAACAGGTAGTAATAGTCACCACTCCTAAAAATAAAAGGAGCTTCAATAGCTGCATCTCCGGCCTGGTAATCAGGAGTGCCGAACTCCCTGGGCCTTGCAGCAACGGTATACCACTCTTGTGGGCAGGCCGGTGCATCCAAACTATCATTCAGTCTGAATAGCTTGATGCCACTCCAGAAGGATCCAAAAACCATCCATACCCCCCCCTCATCGTCCTTTATAACATTGGGATCAATAGCATTCCAAAGATCCCTGCCGGGAACTGACTGAATTACCTTTCCCCTGTCTTCCCATCCGAACCCGGGATCATGCGGATGAAGACTTTTATTTACGGCAAGCCCAATGCTGCTTGTATTCCTGCCAAACCTCGAAACAGAATAGAACAGATAGTACTTCCCGTCAAGGTAAAAAATGTCAGGAGCCCAGATATGACCTGAAAAACCTGGTATTGTACTAACTGCCCACTCAGGTGGATTACTGAATACAGCTTCTTCCCTTGTCCATGTCTGCATATCAGTACCAGACCATACGTTAATCCCAACACCAGTGGTGAAAAGGTAAAAGACACTGTCCTGTTTGATCATCACTGGATCATGAGCACGAATTTTCCCGTTACTGGCCTGCAGAGGTATTATATGGCCAATAATCAGAAGCAAACATATCAACTTGCATGCACTTGATAATAACAGACGGAAAGACCGGTAATTTAGTTTCATCGCATTTATATGTTAAGCTTACATAACGATTATTCTCTTATGCTCAGAAACAGAGCTCCCTGATATTGAAATAAAATATATACCAGGATCCAAATCAACATATACTTCCTGGATTTCACCCCCTTTCATATTGGTCCTGTAAACAATGCTACCCCTTGTATCTGCAATGACTACATTAATATTACCGGTTATTTGTAAACTGCCCAGGTCCAATGTAAAATGCCCGTTTATAACAGGGTTTGGATATACATTTATTTGCGCTTGTTCAGCTTTTGGATGCATAAGAGCTAGCGGCAAGTCCGGATCAAGACCTGTTTGCTTCCTTTCCAGGCGCCACATCTGGTTCATTCCATTTAAAAATTCCCATTGCATAATATTTGCTCCGTTATGGATCCCGAAATTTGAAACATCGGCACAACGCTCCTCCCCACTTACCTTCGACAATAATGCGAAGTAACCATTGTCAAGATACCTTAGTTCCCACAATTGATGATCTGCTATTTCATTGTGCCCTAAACGTATATTGGCAAAATTGTCCGGATTTGCATTCGCCACCTCCATTACAAGGCCCTGGCCGTTAACAGGTGAAAGCTGAAAATGCCCGTCCCCGGCATCTATTAACACCCATTCCTGATCCTCCGAACCTGTATCTTCCATCTGCCGGATGTTTGCACCTATCTCCGCAGCTTGTGCCTCCAAGAGCTTATTACTGTGATGGTTCCTTATAAAGTATGTTGAACCGTGTTCGGGAACTGTCAAAGCATCGATTACATCAGGATCTGTTTTTTTACCCCATATGTTAAGTCCGTTTTGGTTCATTCCAGTGTATAGGAGTGTAACAAAACGGTTCTCCCAGTCCCATCCCCAGTGCACTATTAGTTTATCGATATACTGCCCGTCACTCCAGCTCATTATAAGTGTATCACCTGAGAGTGACCATGTATTAGCATCCGATCCTCCGATTGTGCCCTCTGTGTCAAAACTGATAATATCCGGTCTGGCATGAAATCCACCAGGACCTAATGTCATGTGCTCCCACTCTCCCGTAATATCTTCCGGTGCTATCTCCCACTCAGGCACATCCGCAAACCTCTGTGGTGATACAACAGGCCAGTCATCGATCCAGAAAATCTCGCGAAGATGCAATACCATATTAAAAATAGAGGTGCTCGGCCTGCCCTGGTTGGCAATAAAATACCTATCCCCGTCACGGAAAACGGCACAATGGCCTGTTCCCTGCCAGCCTACATGATGATTAAAACGATAGGGCCTTAATATCAATGGAGTATTATTGGTCGGCTCAACCATATCTACACCGTTAAAATCATAATACGGTCCCTGCGGATCCATGGATCTTCCAACCCTGATATTATATGAGTCCTCCAGCCAGCCATAGGAAACAAACAGGTAATACCAGCCATCCCTGTAGAACAGTTCAGGCCCTTCAATAGAATTACCCGCCCTCCTTGCCACATTTACACCATAATCACCGGGGTTTTTTCTATAGCCGGTTTCAGGGTCAAGTTCCACTATATAAATACCGGTCCAGTATGAACCATAAGCCATCCAGTGCTGGCCGGTTTGTACGTCAACCACCACCGAAGGGTCAATAGCATTTTTGTTGTCAGTATATTCAGTACTAAGTACCTCTCCCATATCGGTCCAGGGTCCAAGAGGGGAATCACTTACAGCAAGCCCCATGAATGATGTCGTTGTCCCAAAAAGTGAAAGGGAATAGTACAGACGGTATTCATCCCCTACCTGCAGTAAATATGGTGCCCAGAGGGATTCGGCCTGAAATCCGGGTTCACGCTCAAGCATCCATTCAATTGCGGAATCAGGCGGACCATCAAATGCAGTACCCTCAAAGGTCCAGTTTACAAGATCCTGTGACCTTCTTTTGTGCAGCCCCACAGGAGTACCACCACCCATGGAGACATCCGTGGAGTACATGATAAATTCATCGCCTGCATTGAAAACTGTCGGGTCATGTACATTATAAATACTCCATTTATCCTGCTGGTTCCATATTTCATGATATGTATCAAAAAAGTCAGGCCCAACAAAATCTTCAGGATCCACATGCTGGGCATTAGCTATTGGGTTATACATAACCGTTGCAAAAGCAAGTAGAAAAAGGTATAAGTAATGCAAGGGTTTTATTCTTGTCTGCATCATATATCAGTGATTTATGTTTTACCGTACGATTCAGAAAACACCGGTAAATATTTCAAAAATTTTATCCTGATATAAAAGTAGCTACATCTTTACTGAAGTTGGTGGATGATCCTGTATTTGAGGTGGACATTTGTAGACTTTGTAATGATGAATGGTCATGAAAACGGGAATAAAGCAAAGCCACCCGGTATAATTAACAATCCTGGGTGGCTATTGAAATTTCTAGCTGGGTCTTAAACCTGACAATATTATTGATCAATTTCGACCTTTAGAATGGTTACAAAGTGGACAGTGAATGTATTGGGCAGCTATTCGCCCCATACCCTGAGATCATTCTTTAAATCCTTAAATTTTCAACACCAAAGACATTTACGGTCTTTTATCTGGACCTTTTACCTCATACAATTCGAAACTACCTATAAAGTTCTCCTGCAATATTATTTCTTCTGCAATTACCTCATCCTTTTACCTTTTCCAAAGGCTTTTACAATCTCCCCCTTCATTATTTGTGGCTGAGACGTCAAGATGCGGAGTATTGTTTTGCTATACGGTGAATATACAGCACGGCCGTTGAATATCAACGTATTGCAGGCATTACTGCGATGGTTAAGTTATTCTGGCCTTAACAGCCTTACATGATAAATACCCCCTGCAATTGATCCTTCATGGGCTTCGAACCTTACGGTAAGAACACCACCATCAGCCCTGGCGACAACCTCTTCCGGTATGGGATAATCTTCATTGAAAAATACATCTCCATGACTGCCGTCAAGGGTTACCTGTGCAATACGGACATCATTGATCAGGATATCGAAGTCCCTGTCAGTATCGCCTCCATAATAGGTTACCTGGAGCTCAGAAGCTTCATTTTTTTCGTCCCTAAGGTCATAACTGAACCAGCCATGCGCATGCCTCCATAAACGGTTCTGGTGTATTCCTATCTCGGTACGCTGCCCCCTGAACCCATGTTCGGACTCGGGCTGC
This sequence comes from Bacteroidales bacterium, assembly GCA_003557805.1. GTDB lineage: Bacteria > Bacteroidota > Bacteroidia > Bacteroidales > UBA7960 > PUPG01. Next base: position 4,856 of record PWNY01000298.1, read on the forward strand.
TGTTCACCGGCCGCTACCTGGTCAATGGTCCTGGCTTCAAGTTCCATCCTCACCCTCTCAAGTTCTGTGTTGGCAGTTATCATCCTTTCCAGATCGTGTTTATCTGCCACCTGCCAGTATACCACATACCTGGCATCATGGATCCGGAAAAAGGGTTTCAGGGTTATCCCCTGGTATTTATCAGGATAAATGTTGTCGCCGATACCCAGTGAGATCCCATTACCATCCATTCTTTGGAAGCTACCTGCCAGTGACCGGCTCTCGCCGACCAGTGTGGGAGATTCATGGAGAGGATAGAGAGGCCCCCAGGCAACATGGCCCATCCTGCTGTCATCGGCAATCAGGCCGGTCAGGTCAGTCGTTTCAGTTTGTGCAGCCATTACAATCGGGCCGTGCAGTATCGAGTAATAGGGTGAACCATCAGGAAGCTGTTCAAGATAGGTATACATTGGCAGGGAAATCTCTGCAATGTCCCCATCACTCCATGTCCTGTTGATATTTACGTAGCCACCCGAATAATCGGCATTCTCCTGCTTACTTCCATTTATTAAAACCGGTGGCTCTTTATCAGACACCCAGTGGGGGAGCCTTACAGACAGTTCAAAACTGACAGGTTCACCAGTTTTGACAGTAAATGAAGTAGCCTCTTCGTCCGGGAACCCAGTTCGCTGTTCAATAACAACATCCATTGCATCCCAGTTAAGCCTGGATTGGATGAACAGGTTTACAAACAGACGGTCACCGGAATGTGCGTATATCATCTCGCCATACTTCATATGGTTTTCAATACCAGTACCGACACAGCACCAGAAGTTCTCCTCCGGCTGAGAGTATACCCTGTAATGGCGGGGCCGCATTGAGGTAAAATAAACCAGGCCACCATGCCCGGGATGCTGGGAAGAGAGTATATGGTTATAAAGTGCCCTCTCATAATAATCCATATACGAAGGATCTGAAGCGGACAGATAGAGCATTGATGTCAATTTAAGCATATTATAGGTGTTGCAGGTTTCAGGTCCCTCCCTGTCAGCTATCATCATCGAAAAATCATCCCTTGGATGAAAATGCTCCCTTACACTGTGACCACCAATAGAGACCGACCTGTGGTTAACAACTGCATCCCAGAAAAACTCTGATGCTTTTTGCCACTCTTTGTTATCTGAAACAACACCAATTCTTTTAAAACCAACCACTTTCGGTATCTGGGTATTGGCATGCAGCCCGTCAAGCTCGTCCCTTCCTGCCAGCAGGGGGTCCAGTATCCTTCTGTCAGAAAAAGCCTCTGCAAGTTCAAGATGGCTTTTTTTACCAGTTTGATAATAGATGTTTGCAAACACCTCGTTCATACCACCATGCTCCGATAGCAACATATCATGCATCTGGTTATCCTCAAGTGCTGAAACAAGCCCATAGGCCCAGTCTGTAAGCTTCATAAGCATATCCCAGGCTTGTTGGCTGCCTGCATGGTAATATGCGTCATAAAGGCCAGCGAACAGCTTGTGAATGTTGTACAGGGGAACCCATTTATTATTTAGCGAGAAGTGTGCAGCCCGGATATCTCATGCAGCAATCTCCTGCCACATTTGATAACCACCCGGGATACCGCCAATATATCCATCGGGGTATTGCTGCTGGCAATTTTCCAATTCATCAAGCATGTACTCAAGGCGATCAAGTGCTTCATTGTCGCCGGTTGCAGCATACAACAATGACAAAGCCGTAAGGTAATGCCCGCCAACATGCCCGTCAAGACCGGAGGATTCCCAGTTGCCATAGGGTTCAGCTCTGGGGGAAAGACCTGCCTCCCTTAAAAATGGAGCCAGCAACCGGTCAGGGTCCATCTGCATAATATACTCACGGTTATTCTCCATTGCACGGCTGAACGGGCTTTCAAGCAGTTCAACCTGATCAAGTCGGAACGGACTGGTTTTAACTGCATTTTTTTCAGTACTGGTTTCACATGACAGCATCAGGAATAATAGCAGGAAAATAATTGGAATGACTGCTGGCTTTTTCATATTTCATATGTTTTAATCGCTCTTAAATAAAGAGAAACCTCTATATAAAAAACAGCACTGAAAACAATCGGATCCACGCTTTATAACAGGCCCTATGTCTCAGTGCTGTATGTCAATAACCCTCTAATTCAACCCGGGGTCACTCAGTCTTCCTTCACAGTAAACCTGTAGATTGTGGTGGTACTGTATACCTCACCGGGTTCAAGCACAGTTGAGGGGAAGTGCGGCTGATTCGGTGAGTCCGGAAAATGCTGGGTCTCCAGGCAGAATGAGGTACGGTGCAGGTAGGGTTCTCCCCTTTTACCGATCTCACGGCCCGACAGGAAGTTACCCCCGTAAAACTGTAAGCCTGGCTCCGTAGTGTAAACTTCCATCTTACGCATGCTGACAGGGTCATATACACTTGCAGCAAATGCTGGTTCCGTACCACCTTCTGTATTCAGGACAAAGTTATGATCATAACCCCTTCCATAGATCAGTTGCTCATGCTCCTCTTCAACCCTCTCGCCTATACGCTGATAGGTAAGAAAATCAAAAGGAGTGCCTGCAACCGGCTCAATTGCACCAGTAGGTATAAGGGTCTCATCAACAGGAGTGAAATTATCCGCATTTATCCTGAGGTAGTGATCATTTATAGTAGTACTTCCCTCCCCTGCAAGGTTGAAGAATGCATGGCTTGTGAGGTTTACAACTGTCTTCTGATCAGTGGTTGCCCTGTAGGTAATTACAAGCTCATCGTCATCATTCAGCTCATAGGTCACTTCCACATTCAGGTTTCCGGGATACCCCTCTTCAAGGTGAGGTGACATGTATGTAAGTACAAGAGTCTGTCCGTCCGGTTGTTCAGCATCCCATACAACATTATGAAACCCTCCCGGACCGCCGTGCAGGTGGTTTTCACCGTCGTTTGCAGGCAACAGATATGTTTCTCCGTCAAGTACAAAGCGCGCATTGCCTATCCTGTTACCATACCTGCCTATAAGGGCTCCGAAATAGATCTCCTCAGAATCAAGAAATTCCTCAATTGTATGGTAACCCGTTACTATGTCATCAAAAACACCTGATTTATCAGGTACCAGAAGGCTGACAATACGTCCGCCGTAATTTGTAATATCGGTTCTAAGCCCGTTACTGTTCTCAAGGGTATAAAGTCCTACATCCTTTCCCTGGATCTGCGTTGAGAAGTTCCCGGGCTCAGGAAATACAACACCTTCGGCCAGCCTTACCTGTGGGTCAGTCTTGCATGATGTAAAGCAGGCAGCAACCAGGATTGCAATGCCTGCAAGAAGGATCATCTTTCTTTTCATAATTGGATTGTTTTTTGGATTGTCTATTAAATGGCTCAAATACTCTTCTCTATATTATCACCAAAAGTACAATAATCCCTGTACAACTTCCTGTACTTTTCAACGTAATCAGGCCTCGGATGATATGTCTTCTCAAAACCGTGTCCCATTTCCTCCTGGGCGGTGTTGAAGTCAGGATGTATACCGGCTACAACCGATGCAGCCATGGCTGATCCCAGGGCACAGGTCTGCTCGTTCCTGGCAACCTCGATTGGCATATTTAGCACATCCGTTACTATCTGCATAATAAATGAGGATTTCTTGGGTATCCCTCCCAATGCTATCACACCATCAATGCGAACACCCTCTTCCTGGAACCTGTCTACTATACTCTTTGCACCAAATGCTGTAGCTTCTACCAGTGCCCTGAAAATTGCAGGGGCATTGGTACCCAGGTTAATCCCTTTTATGGCTCCCCTCAGGTACTGGTTCGCATCAGGTGTCCTTCTGCCGTTGAACCAGTCAACTGCAAGCACCCCTGATACTTCAGGATCAATTTCCTCCGCAGCTGCAGTAAGCTCTATCAGCATCTTATCCTCAAGTTCCTCTACCACTTTTTCTCTCTGCTCGGCGGGAATACCTTCAATTTTCTCTACAATATTGTAAGCCGGCCAAAGCAGAAGCTCCCTGAACCATGCATAAACATCACCGAACCCGGATTGCCCTGCTTCAAGGCCTATCATACCCGGAATAATTGAACCGTCAACCTGGCCGGCTATACCCCTGACAAGCTTTTTACCAAAATCTTCCATAGGGGCAACCACCATATCGCAGGTTGATGTACCCATTACCTTGCTTAAGTGATATGGCCTTATCTCCCCTCCTACTGCTCCAAGGTGGGCATCAAAAGCACCGACCCCCACAGAAACATCTTCAGGCAAACCAAGTCTCTTTGCCCATTCGGCAGAGACCTTGCCAAACTCCACATCACTTGTATAGGTATCAGTATATAACCTCTCCCTTAATCCGCCCAGAAGCGGATCCAGTTTCACCAGGAAGTCCTCAGGCGGAAGGCCGTCCCAGTCAGGATGCCACATTGCCTTGTGACCTGCCGCACACCTGCTCCGCTTAATACCTTCTATATTATCAAGACCTGTAAGCAGTGCAGGTATCCAGTCACAGTGCTCAACCCATGAATAGGCAGCTTCCCGAACCTTTTCATCCCTGCGCAATATGTGAAGTATCTTGGCCCAAAACCACTCTGATGAATATATTCCTCCCTCATACTTGGTGAAATCCTCACCTCCCCATGTCCGTGCAAGCTCATTGATCTCATCGGCCTCCTTTACCGAGGTGTGATCCTTCCAGAGAACGAACATTGCATTGGGGTTTTCTGCAAATTCTGGTTTAAGTGAAAGCGGAACACCTTTTTTGTCAACAGCAACAGGCGTAGAACCGGTTGTATCAACAGAAATAGCCCTGATCTTTGAAGCAATTTCTGCCCCTGCCTGCTCAAGGCTCTTCTTTATAACCTCCTCCATACTCTCAATATAATCCAGGGGGTGTTGCCTGAACCTGTTCCTTACCTTGTCGCAGTACGCATCCTTGCTCCACCGCTTATACATTGAAACTGCTGCTCCGGCTTCCTCACCGCTTGCAGCATTAACAACCATCGCACGTACCGAGTCTGTTCCAAAGTCCAGACCCATAACATATTTATCCATAACTATACTTGGTTTTTCGGTTATTTTTTATCCTGTCCGTAATATGCACCAGGACCATGTTTACGTAAAAAATGCTTATCCAGCAGGTACTGTTCAATTGGCTTGTCATTACCCATGACCTCGTTCCTGAATGCCATTTTAGACACCTCTTCAAGTACAACAGCGTTATGAACAGCGGCTTTGGCATCTTTTCCCCAGCTAAAAGGGCCATGTCCGTGAACCAGTACAGAGGGTATGCTCTCTGGATCTAGTTCCCGGAACCTCTCCACGATCACATGACCTGTATTCTCTTCATACGCGCCTGAAACCTCTTCACCCGTCATTGGCCTTGTACATGGTACCTCTCCGTAGAAATGGTCTGCATGTGTTGTGCCATAAACAGGAATACCTTTGCCTGCCTGTGCCCTTGAGGTTGCCCACTCAGAATGGGTGTGCACCACCCCTCCTATACCTTTGAACTCCCGGTATAGGACAAGGTGGGTTGGAAGGTCTGATGAGGGCTTGAGCTTGCCGGAAACAGTATTACCATCCAGGTCAACAATTACCATATCATCTGCTGTCATGGTGTCATAACTCACCCCGCTGGGCTTAATTACCACCAGTCCGGATTCACGGTCAATGCCGCTGACATTTCCCCATGTAAAAATAACAAGGCCATGTTCAACGAGCATCAGGTTTGCCTCAAATACAGATTTCCTTAACTGATCAAGCATATTTTTTTTCTATTTACTGTTCAAACGAAAATAGAGATCATTCCACTTAAGCTCATTCTTGAACTCCTCAACACGTGTGTTCTCATCTATCATCATCAATTCAATACCCGACATATCCGCAAAGTGGCGCAGATGTGAGGATTTTACCGAATAGCTGAATCCGGTATGGTGCGCGCCTCCTGCGAGTATCCATGCAGTTGCAGCCACCTTGAGATCAGGTTTGGGAAGCCAGAGCGCACGGGCTACCGGCAGCTTGGGCAGCGGCTTTGATTTTACCGTCTTTACGGTATTTACAAGCAGCCGGAAGCGTTCGCCCATATCCAGCAGGGTGGCATTAAGTGCATCTCCCTCGCCTGCTGTAAATACAAGCCTTGCCGGATCATCCTTGCCGCCAATAGACAGAGTGTGTACCTCCAGAGAGGGTTTACCGGATGCAATAGATGGACATATCTCCAGCATATGTGCACCAAGCACGCTCATATTGCCAGGCTCCAGGTGGTAAGTGTAATCTTCCATAAAGGAAGTACCGCCTTCAAGACCCTGGGCCATTACCTTCATCAGGCGAATAAGAGCAGCTGTTTTCCAGTCACCTTCCGCACCAAAGCCGTAGCCTTTCTGCATCAGTCTCTGTACCGAAAGTCCAGGAAGCTGTTTCAGGCCATGAAGGTCCTCAAAGGTAGTTGTAAAGGCAGAAAAACCACCATCTTCCAAAAACCGTGAAAGCCCTATCTCGATACGGGCAGCATCAATAAGCTTGGCCTTTAATTTAGCATCTTCCATGATTTTTTTATCGATCGTATAGGAGTCCCTGTACTCCTCCACAAGCTTATCGATCTCCGCATCAGTAACCTGGTTAACGAACTCTACAAGCTCTCCTACTCCATAACCGGGAACCGACCATCCGAATTTCACCCTGGCCGACACTTTATTACCTTCTGTAACTGCAACATTGCGCATGTTGTCACCAAAGCGGACGATCTTGAGGTTTCTGGATTCATTCCATGCCATCGCGGCCCTTATCCAGTCAATTAGTTCACCCTGCAGGCCCTTGTCTTTCCAGTGTCCCACCAGCACTGCACGCTCCTTTTTCATCCTGGAGCAGATATACCCGAACTCACGGTCACCATGTGCCGACTGATTAAGGTTCATAAAGTCCATATCAATGTCATTCCATGGTATGTCGCGGTTGAACTGCGTATGAAGATGGACAAAGGGCTTTTTGAGTATGTCCAGCCCTCTTATCCACATCTGGGCGGGAGAGAAGGTGTGCATCCAGAAAACAAGTCCGATACACGAGGGGTCTGAATTTGCCTCCTGGCAGAGGCTGAAAATGGCCTCATCTGTTGTTAATACTGGTTTTGATTCAATTTTGACGGGTATATCAGGCTGTTCATCAAGATGTTTTGCAATAATCCCGGAATTGGCAGCAACCTGGTCAAGGGCTTCCTTACCGTATAAATGCTGGCTTCCCGTAACAAACCAAACTTTAGCATTTTCCAAATAACTCATTTTTCACTTTTTTATCATTAAACAAAATCAAACATATTACCGTTGTTGATAAGATAATCATATCTATTCTTATCGAACTTATAAAGGTAGGCCCCCCTTTTAGAGGTATGGGTCTCCTTTTCATCAAGCTTTTGCATTACACCCATCGACAAGATCTTCTTCCTGAAATTTCGTTTATCCAGGTCTTTCCGGTGTATTGCCTCATAAAGCTTTTGCAATTGTGGCATCGTGAACTTTTCAGGTAACAGCTCAAAACCAATTGGCTGAATGATCGTTTTTCTCTTCAACCTGCGCAAAGCCCTGTCGACCATAATCTTATGGTCAAATACCAAAGGAGGCACCTCATCTATGGCAAACCACTCTGCACCATGCCTTCTTCCAAGTTCACAATCATAATCATCTATTTTTATCAGAGCATAATAGGCAACCGATATTACCCTGGCTTCACTGTCCCTGTCAACATCCCCGTAAGTATATAACTGCTCAAGGTATAGGTTTCTTAGTCCCGTCAGGTTCTCAAGTATCCTGTATGCTGCTTCATCAAGGCTTTCGTTCTCGCCAACAAATCCACCCATTAGTGACCATTGGCCGAGGCAGGGCTCAAACTTCCTTTTGATCAGCAGAAGTTTGAGCTTGCCGTCGTCGAAGCCAAAAATGATACTGTCAATCGCAACATAATTCTTCGCATATTGCTTATAATGAAGACTTTGCGACATGTTATGCTATTTTACCAGAAATAAATATAAAATGCAAGAGTCACAGAAAGAATTATCACAGTATGGACCACATCCCATTTATTCCAGCTGGCCTTGGTTTCAACAATCTGATCAGGAGATGCTGATCCGTAGGTAAGCCCCACTGTCTTACTGGCATCCCCTAGTTTTGTAAACTGAGAGACCACAAAAATCACCAACAGACAAAGTGCAAACAGGTATATGGAATAATGCAGCCAGTTTGTCTGAATGAATATTGAATGATATACTGTACCAGGGCTTATGTGTTCGGCAAAAATAGTTGAGCCAAGACGCAACATACCAAATACAAAACCTACCAGCAGCCCTGAAAAACCTGCGGCCGGTGTGGCTTTTTTCCAGAACACACCCATAAGGAATACCGAAGCAATACCCGGTGCAAGAAGTGACTGAACATCCTGAAGGTATGCATACAACACCTGACCAATACCTTTCATAACAGGTATCCAGAGTATACCTAGAACAACAATAACAGTGGTCGCGATACGGCCAACCTTAACAAGATGTGCTTCAGAGCTTTCAGGCCTGAATTTTTCGTAAAAGTCTTTGGTAAACAGTATTGCAGATGAATTAAACAATGATGCCAGGGAGCTCATCAGTGCAGCTATAAGCCCGCCAACCACAATACCTCTTACTCCCACAGGCAGAAGGTTCCTCACCAGGGCAGAAAAG
>PWNY01000189.1 GCA_003557805.1 Bacteroidales bacterium
CCTCTGTAACATATGCAACAACAACCTCGAGTATGCTGATAGAGGATGTCAGGGCGGCAATGGCAAGGAGGATAAAGAATATCAGGCTGAAGAAGTATCCTCCCGGCATTTGCTGGAATATATTGGGAAGAACCGTGAATATAAGCCCGGGGCCCTCGGCCGGATCCAGGCCAAAGGCAAATACGGCAGGGAAAATAGCAACACCTGCAAGCACGGCTATCAGTGTATCTGCAATTGACACCTCGATCGATATATTGCTGAGATTGTTTTTCTTGTTTATATATGATCCATAGGTAATCATAGTGCCCATTCCGAGGCTGAGTGAGAAAAACGCCTGCCCAAGAGCCGAGAGCAGCACATCGGAGTCAACCACTGAAAAATCAGGTTTGAAAAGGAAGCTCAACCCCTCGAATGAACCTGGCAGGGTTACCGACCTGACGGCCATTATTATCAAAAGCAATACCAAAAACGGCATCAATACCTTGGCATACTTTTCAATACCCTTTTTTACCCCCGACAGGATAATCCATGCTGTCATTGAAAGGAATATCATCTGCAGCAGTAAAGGACGGAATGCGGTAGTATGGAAGGTCTCAAATTGCCTGCTGATCTCGGCTGAGCTCTGCCCCGCGAATGAGTTTGTGAAGGATTTAAGGATATATTCCAGGGTCCATCCGGCAATGGTACTGTAAAAGGCAAGTATCATAAACGCGGCTATAATACCCATTACACCCACTAAAAACCATGGCTTTCCCGGTGCAAGCCTTTTGAACGACCCAAGAGCATTTCTCTGGCCTCTCCTGCCGATAACAAACTCCGAGAGCATCACGGGTAACCCCAGCAACAGGATAAACCCCAGATATATCAAAAGAAAGGCGCCTCCCCCACTATCGCCGGCTACATAGGGAAAGCGCCAGATATTACCAAGACCAATTGCGGAGCCCGCCGCTGCACATATGATCCCGAAGCGGCTGCTAAAGCCGTCACGGCTTTCGTTTCCAAAAGACATAAGCAAGTTGTTGTTTTGATTTCCCAAAAGCGATAAACATGGTGTAACGCCTTTTTACAAGAAAGGCCAAAAATAAAAAATAATGGTCAAAGAACAACAACAAGGGATAAATTTTACCATTCAGTGAATAAGAAGGTCTGATTCAATGATGGTTAACCCTGTTGATAATATATTTACAACAAAAACGGGATAGAAATAATATGTTCTCCAATCCTCTGAAGGAGTGGTTTTATTTTACAAGGGGCCAGAGGCAGGGCATTGTTGTGCTTATATTTCTTGTGCTGATCACCCCACTGGCTTCCAGGATAGCAAGGATGACAATGACATCACCCGTATGCACACAGAGTGCGCTTGCCGATCTTAAAACAATTCAGCAGCAGCTCCAGAAGGCTAAAACAGGCAGGCGCGACAGCCCCTCCTCTCAGCAGGAGTTCCGGCTCACTGATCCCGTTTTATTTAAACCGGATACCCTTTCAGTTGAAGGGTGGATAAAAATGGGTGTACCTGTAAGGCTTGCCGAAAGTATCAATAACTACCAGCTGGCAGGAGGAAGTTTTATATACAGGGAAGACCTCAGACGGCTCTACCTAATGGAAGATGAAATATACAGGCAGCTGGAAGAATATATCGACCTGCCCTCCCGTGAAAAGGTAAGCGGAAGCACACATGTTCAGTACACAGCTGAAGAAGTGAATACGTATGAACCGGTAATGATAAATATCAATACGGCTGATTCCATTGAATTGCAGGCGGTAAGGGGCATAGGACCTGTTTTTGGCAGCCGTATAAGCAGGTACCGTGAACTGCTTGGGGGCTTTCACAGCCTGTACCAACTACTGGAGGTTTACGGGATAGACAGCGTAAGGTTTGAACAGATCATTCCACAGGTCTATACTGACCGGGACAATATCAGGATGATCTGCATAAATTCGGTAACGGCAAGTGAGCTGGCCCGTCATCCCTATATAGACCGTAATGTAGCAATGGCAATTATCGCATTAAGGGAACAGCACGGACCATTCGAGGAAGAATCTGATATTAAGTTATCACACCTGGTTGATGAACAGCTGCTGGAAAGAATATCACCCTATATAAATTTTGATTGAACAATAAAATTTTTTACTTGTTATTTAGACAAAGACTTAATTAACTTAAACACCCGATCCAAAGATTATTGATCATGAAAAGCAAGATATTACACAAAACGATGATTCTGGCCGCTTTTATACTTTTAATAACAGTAGCGGCAGGAACTACATTGGAAGTAAACAGTAAAAACAAAGGAGAAACAGCTATGACAAACAATCCAAAACATGTATTACCTGATCTCCCATATGCGCACAATGCTCTTGAGCCATACATTGACGAGCGCACCATGGAGATTCATCACGGTAAACATCACCAGGCATACGTTAACAATCTCAACAATGCAATCTCCGGCACAGAGATGGAGAACATGACCCTCGAAGAGATATTCAAAAATATGAGCCGTTACCCTGCTTCTGTCAGGAACAACGGTGGAGGCCACTGGAACCATGATCTTTTCTGGAAGGTTCTTGGTCCTGACGGTGGTGGAAAACCTGAAGGGGAACTGCTTAGTGCAATAGAAAGGCGTTTCACTTCGTTTGAAGACTTTATGGAGGAGTTTAACCGGGCAGGTGCAACCCGTTTCGGAAGCGGCTGGGCATGGCTTATTGTTGACTCCAACGGCGAGTTACAGGTTACAAGTACACCAAATCAGGATAATCCCCTGATGGACGTCGCGGAGAAGCAGGGCACACCCATACTTGGTGTAGACGTATGGGAGCATGCATATTACCTTAAATACCAGAACCGTCGCCCCGAATATCTGAATAACTTCTGGAATGTAGTAAACTGGAAGGAAGTTGAACGCCGGTACTTGGAAGCGAAACAATAAGATATCAAAAGTACGGGTGATGAGTGATGGTGACCGGCAGTGCCACTTTATTGGGGCCTGCCGGTTTTTTTATTTCCGGATCCTCTTTTCCAGCTTTGAAATATTCTTTAAGCTCGTGGCGAAAGAGTAACAGACATCATCTTTTTCCAATACCACCTTCCTTGCAATCTTCCTTGTCCTTGCAAGGTACATCAGGTTAATGATCGTATTGTCGTTTATCCTCATGAAACTCTTTTCAGGCAGGCGTTCCTGGACACTTCCAATGCTGGATATAACAAGTTGTGACTCTTCACTCCCTGAATACACACGGGTATAGTTCCAGTCGGTCTCTATATATATGATATCATCCAGATTTATTACTGTAAAACCGCTTTCCGTGGGCAATCTTATCACGGAGGTCTCGTCTAATACATCCAAAAGCTGTTTATATGAACTCGCCAGGTCTACATGAGAATATGTTATGGCAAAACGCAGTAAGGCCTGATATAGTTCCTGCTTTTCAACCGGTTTAAGTATGTAATCGAAAGCCGCATACCTGATAGCCTCTATGGCATATTGCTCG
>PWNY01000012.1 GCA_003557805.1 Bacteroidales bacterium
AAAATGATCCATCTTGGCAAAAACACCCGTAGTACCATCATCAGCAAGGGCATCTCTGCCGGACGGAGCAACAACAGTTACAGGGGACTTGTCAAGACGAGCAAAAAAGCCGAGAACTCCCGGAACTTCTCCCAGTGTGACTCCCTGCTGCTTGGCGATCTGAGCGGGGCCCACACCTTTCCCTACATAGATGTGGGCAATAAAAGCTCAGTGGTTGAGCACGAGGCGACAACAAGCAAGATCTCCGAAGACCAGCTGTTCTACTGTATGCAAAGGGGGATAGACATGGAGGGTGCTATAGGACTTATAGTCAATGGTTATGCAAAGGAGGTACTGTCAAAGCTTCCCATGGAATTTGCCGTTGAGGCGCAAAAACTGCTTTCAATAAGCCTTGAAGGCAGCGTGGGTTAAACCCACACATTTATAAACAGGTATAATAAACAGAAAGCACAATGTTGAGCATAAGGAACTTAAGCGTGTCAATAGAAGGCAAGCCGATCATTAAGCGGCTTAACCTTGAAGTAAAAGAGGGCGAGGTGCACGCAATAATGGGCCCTAACGGTTCAGGCAAAAGCACCCTTGCATCGGTGATAGCCGGGAGGGACAGGTTTGATGTGGACGAGGGGGAAGTTGAGTACATGGGGCAGAACCTTCTGGAAATGCCAGCAGAGACCCGTGCAAGAGAGGGAATATTCCTGGGGTTCCAGTATCCGGTTGAGATCCCGGGTGTAAGCATTGCAAACTTTATGCGTACCGCCATAAACGAGAAGAGAAAGTACCTGGGGTTAAATCCCCTTAGCGGGGCCGAGTTCATTAAGCTAATGGAGGAAAAGAAAAAAGTAGTCGATATACAATCCAAGCTAACAAACCGTTCAGTGAATGAAGGGTTCTCGGGTGGAGAGAAAAAAAAGAATGAGATATTTCAGTTGGCCCTTCTGGAGCCGAGGCTGGCCATACTTGACGAAACAGACTCTGGACTCGACATCGATGCCCTTAAAGTGGTGGCAAAAGGTGTAAACAAGCTTAAGCGAAAGGATAACGCCACGGTAGTAATTACCCACTACCAGAGGCTCCTGGACTACATCATACCTGATTTTGTACATGTGCTTTATGATGGAAGGATAATAAAAAGCGGAGGAAAGGAACTGGCACAGGAATTGGAGGAAAAAGGATACGACTGGGTCAAAAAGGCTCTGGCTTCAAACCAGGAGGTAAAATGAAAGAGCGGCTCACAGAACTATACAACAAGGAACAGGCTGCAATCAGGGGCAATTCCAGTCCGCTGATAAACCGGCTCAGGCAGCATGCCTTTACCCGGTTCCTGGAGAAGGGTTTTCCGGGCACAGACCTTGAGAGCTGGCGTTTTACCGACCTTACACCATTGCTTGAAACTGACTTTGAGATAAATCTAAGGAACAGGTTCTCAAATATAGACACAGAAAAACTCTTCACCTGTGATGTATATGACCTTGACACCTTCAGCATAACCATCCTTAACGGCTGGTTCGTTCACAAGTTTGCCCCTTTATCCAAGCTTTCTAACGGAACGATTATTGGCTCCCTGGCAAAGGCAATGGAGGTATACCCGGAACTACTCGACCAGTATATCGGAAGGGCGGCGAATACAGATAATTATGAAATGGCCGCACTTAATACGGCCTTCCTGCAGGATGGACTGTTCATATATGTGCCTGAAGGTGTAAAAGTTGAAAAACCAATTCAGCTAATCAACATTGTCGACTCTCCGAACCCGGTCTTTCTGCAGCCAAGGCATGTTTTGATCGCAGGCAGGGGCTCAGGGATAACCCTGGTACATTGCGACCACTCCCTGACTCACAATGTGAGCTTCACAAATACGGTAATGGAGGTATTTGCAGAAGAGGACTCCAGTGTCGAACATTATAAGATACAGAACAAAGGGAGGAATTCAGCGCTTCTGACCACGACTTTTGTAAAGCAGGAAAGAAACAGCAGTGTAAAGAGCAATATTATAACGTTGAACGGCGGGTTCACCCGCAACACCATTGATGTTAGCCTTACAGACAGGGGTTGTGTTTCAGACCACTATGGCCTGTACCTGGTTGACAGCAACCAGCATGTCGACAACCAGATAAATATCGATCATGCTTCTGCCGGATCTAAAAGCAACCAGCTTTACAAGGGTATACTGGACGATCAGGCAAAAGCGGTTTTTTCCGGGAAAGTTCTTGTAAGGAGGCATTCTCAACAGACAGAGGCCCATCAGAACAATAAGAACATACTGCTTACTGACGATGCAAAAGTTAACACACAGCCTCACCTGGAGATTTACGCGGATGATGTTAAGTGCTCTCATGGTGCAACAGTCGGGCAACTTGACCCTGAAGCAATGTTTTACATGCGCTCAAGGGGTTTGTGTGAAAGATCTGCCCGCCAGCTGATGATGATTGCCTTCGCAAGTGAAGTAGTAAAAAAGATCACAATAGAAGCACTTCGTAAGCGCATACACAATATGGTCGAAAAAAGGCTCAAGGGTGAGCTGTCAATATGCGACCAGTGTGTTTTGCACTGTAACAGCAAGGAACCAACCACATTTAATATCGACCTGAGTAAGTTATAATCTTTTTGGCATGGGAGTACAAGAATTGCGCAGATCATTTCCAATACTTGAAAAGAGGGTAAATAACCGCCCCCTTGTATACCTTGATAATGCAGCCACCACACAAAAACCCCTGGAGGTAATTGAGCGTATCAGCAATTATTACCGGGAAGAGAACAGCAATATACACCGTGGCGCGCACTACCTGAGCAACCTGGCAACGGAGGCATACGAAAATGCAAGGAAAAGCATAAGGTCATTTATAAATGCAGAAAATTCTTCCGAGATAATTTTCACAAGGGGCACAACAGAGTCGATAAACCTTGTGGCTCATTCCTTTGGAGAAAAATACCTGAAAAAGGGTGATGAAATTGTAATATCCGCAATGGAGCACCATTCAAACATAGTTCCATGGCAGATAGCCTGCAGCCGGCATGAGGCAAGGCTCAGGGTCGTACCCATAACAGCCGGGGGAGAACTGGATATGGATGCATTCCGCAGCATACTCGGGGAGAAAACAAGACTTGCCGCAATAACCCATGTAAGCAATGCACTGGGTACAATTAACCCGGCCAGGGAGATCATCGAGATTGCCCATAAAAACGATACACCAGTGCTAATAGACGGGGCCCAGGCAACACCACACATGAAAGTAGATGTCAGGGAACTGGATTGTGACTTCTACTGCTTTTCCGGCCATAAGATGTATGGTCCTATGGGTGTTGGTGTGCTATACGGAAAGGAGAAGTGGCTGAATGAAATGCCGCCCTACCAGAGCGGAGGTGAGATGATTAAGGATGTGAGTTTTGAAAAGACCACTTACAACGAACTGCCTTTCAGGTTTGAGGCAGGCACACCCAATGTTGCCGATGTACTTGGGCTTGAAGCAGCCACCAGCTTTATAACAAGGCTGGGGTATGACGACATAGCATCCCATGAAGTTGAACTGCTGGAGTATGCTAAAGAAAAGCTTGGACAGATTGAAAAATTAAGGTTCCTGGCATCTCCGCGCCGGCAAAGCAGTGTGCTCTCATTTATTTTTGACGACATTCATCCTTATGACACCGGTGTATTGCTCGACAAAATGGGTGTTGCCGTAAGGACTGGGCATCACTGCACACAGCCCCTTATGGACATTCTGGAAGTGCCAGGTACAGTCAGGGCATCTTTTGGGGTATATAATACAACGGAAGAGGTCGACATCCTTGCAGATGCTCTTGCAAGGATCAGGGAAATGCTTGCATAACAATGTATAACAAAACAACAGTCAGGATTTGATATGGGCAACATAAAGGAAAAGGAAAATGAAATAATCCGGGAGTTTGAACTTTTCGATGACTGGATGGACAAGTATAACTACCTTATTGAACTTGGCAAGTCCCTGCCCCCGATCGATGAAAAATACAAGACCGATAAATACCTTGTTAAGGGATGCCAGGCAAGGGTGTGGCTGTATGCCGAGCACAATGACGGAAGGGTTAAATATTCGGCTGACAGTGATGCACTTATAACAAAGGGGATTATTGCCCTGCTAATAAGAGTGCTATCCGGCCAGGCTGCAGGAGATATCATAAAAAATGATATGTCATTCATTGACGAGATAGGGCTCAGGGAACACCTTTCACAAACCCGCTCCAACGGCCTGGCTAACATGATAAAGCAGATGAAACTTTATGCCCTGGCCTTTGAAAAGGCAGGATAAAGAACAAAAACCGAAAACAGATAATGGCTAAAGCAAATAAAGCTCCTTCCGAACAAACTGTTATAGAAGCGCTGAAAAAGGTGTTTGACCCCGAGATCCCAGTCAATGTTTACGACCTGGGGCTTATTTACAATATTGACATAAGCGGCAGGGGGGATATTGAAATTACAATGACGCTTACAAACCCCAACTGCCCGGTTGCAGACCAAATGCCGGAGAAGGTTGCGGCTGCCGCAAGGGGAGTTAAAGGAGCCGGCAAGGTTAATGTAAGGCTGGTATTTGATCCTCCATGGAACAAAGAGATGATGTCTGAAGCAGCAATGCTGGAACTGGGTCTTTTCTGAATAATTCTTTTTTTTGGTAAAAAAAAGATTGTATTTTTGGCTTTATAAGTTAAAACCAAAGTAATCACTTAAAACCCTGAAAGATGAATATTCCCTACAACCTTAAGTACACCAAGGATCACGAATGGGTCAAGATAAACGGAGACACTGCCGTGGTTGGAATTACTGATTTTGCTCAGAACGAGCTGGGAGATGTGGTTTTCGTTGAAGTCGAGACAGTTGGGGAAGAGCTTGCCAAGGAAGAGACGTTCGGGACAATAGAGGCAGTAAAAACAGTTTCCGACCTTTTCATGCCGGTATCCGGTGAGGTTACCGAATTCAACGAAGAGCTGGAGGCAACCCCGGATACAATTAACAAGGACCCCTACGGAAAAGGTTGGATAATCAAGATCAAGATGTCCGACAAGTCGGAAGCTGATGACCTTTTATCGGCTGAAGAATACAAGGAGCTGATAAACGAATAGGATCAAATCTCACCGGAGGATTCTTGACAAAGGCAGGAGGGCTTTTCAAGCATTTACTGCCGGCCATTTTATGGGCGGCAGTGATTTTTTTAATAACCGGTATCCCCGGCGAAAGGATACCGGAAAGTGAGGTTCTGCGAATACCGGGGATGGACAAGCTGATCCACTTTTTGATCTTTGCGGTTTTAGGGGCATTACTTTTCCGGGGGCTTAAAAACGGAAAAGTATTTGATAAAAAATCACGCCTAAGGGATGTTAGCATTGCCCTTACAAGCATTATAGCTGGAATGGCATACGGTGCACTTACGGAATATTTCCAGTATTGCTGCCTTGCTGACAGGCACGGAAATATCCAGGATTTTATCGCGAATATTTTTGGAACGGTTTTTGGAGTTTTATTAATGGCATTCGCTCTTGGAAAAAAGTCTTCAAAAAAGTAATTTTGAAAAAACCGGGATATAAAATGATATTTTCAAAATACTTTGTATATTAGCGGACTAATTTCAGGGCGTTTGGGAACAGCTTTGAAAAACCGAGTTTAATAATCCGAGACAGTAAACTATGGAACCGAAAAAAACACCAAAAGCAGACCTTGAAAGCAAAAAAAGAATCTTTTTGCAGATAGGGATTGCAATTGCCCTGGGTGCTGCCCTGGTTGCCTTTGAGTGGAAGCATTATGAGCGTCCGCAGGTAGACCTTGGCACACTCGAAATAGACTTCATTGAGGAAGAGGATATCCCTATCACCCGTCAGGAGCAACCACCACCGCCACCACCACCTGAACCCTCACAGGAACTTATTATCGTTGACGATGATGTGGAGCTTGAAGAAGAGTTCACCATCGATATTGACGCTGATGTATTTACAGAGGTTCAGGAGTTCACCCCAATTGTGATTGAGGAAGAGGAGGAGTTTGAAGAAGATGTGATCTTCACTGTTGTGGAGGATCAGCCCCAGTTCCCCGGAGGGGAGGAAGCTCGCCAGAAGTTTTTGGAAGAGAACCTAAGGTATCCCCAGATGGCACGCGAAGCCGGTATACAGGGGACAGTATTTGTAACCTTCGTTGTTGAGACCGACGGCAGCGTTACGGATGTGCGTATACTTCGCGGTATCGGCGGAGGCTGTGATGAAGAGGCGGTAAGGGTTGTACGTATGATGCCCCGCTGGGAGCCCGGCCGTCAGAGAGGCCAGCCGGTAAGGGTACAGTTCAATATGCCTATCAGGTTCAGGCTCAACTAAGCAGGAACTTTTGTAAAAAATATTATCACATGCCCCGGCAATAATGCCGGGGCATTTTATTTATACAGGAAGATCAGCTTATCCTGCTCCAGAAAAGCTTGTCGCGGAACAGTTCCCTGAGTCTTTTCCTGACTACCCGGTTTTCAGGTTTTTCTATATGGGGGTCATCCTCAAGGAAGTCCCTGGCCTGCGCCCTGGCAAACTTCAGAATCTGGCTATCCTGCGCTATGTCGGCTATTTTCAGGTCCAGTATCCCGCTCTGCCTGGTTCCCTGTATATCCCCAGGCCCCCTGAGCCTGAGGTCAGTCTCTGCGATCCGGAAGCCGTCATTGCTCTGCACCATGACCTCAAGCCGTTTTCGTGCATCTGCACTTAGTTCATACTTTGACATCAGGATGCAGTATGACTGCTCCGAGCCCCTTCCAACCCGGCCCCTTAACTGATGCAGTTGGGACAGCCCGAAGCGTTCAGCACTCTCAATGACCATAACACTTGCATTTGGCACATCTATACCAACCTCGATGACAGTTGTCGCCACCATGATATTTGTCTCTCCCCTTAAAAATCTCTGCATTTCATAATCCTTGTCGGCAGGCTTCATTTTGCCGTGAACTATACTGACGTTGTAGCGGGGAGGAGGGAACTCCCTGACAATACTCTCATAACCATCTGTCAGGTCCTTCAGGTCCAGTTTTTCTGACTCCTGTATCAGGGGATATACAACGTATACCTGCCGGCCCTCTTCTATCTGTTTGCGCATAAAACCAAATACCTTCAGCCTGTTGCTGTCGTACTGGTGTATTGTCTTTACGGGCTTTCTCCCGGGGGGCAGTTCATCAATCACTGATACGTCAAGGTCGCCATAGAGAGTCATTGCAAGGGTACGAGGGATCGGGGTTGCTGTCATTACAAGCACATGCGGAGGTGTGTGGCTCTTTGACCACAGTTTTGCCCTTTGGGCTACACCGAAGCGGTGCTGTTCATCAATTACGACCAGGCCAAGTCTTTCGAATAAAACCATATCCTCAATCAGAGCATGGGTTCCAATGATGATCTGTATACTGCCGTTTTTAAGGCAGTCAAGGATCCTTTTCCTGTCTGCCGGTTTTGTTGACCCGGTAAGTAATGCGATCTCGACACCTGAATCTTTCAGCATGCTGCTTACTGATTCGAAGTGCTGAAATGCAAGTATCTCCGTTGGGGCCATTATTGATGCCTGAAAGCCATTATCCAGGGCCATCAGCATGCTCATTACAGCCACAACGGTCTTGCCGCTTCCAACATCACCCTGTAGCAGCCTGTTCATCTGTTTTCCAGAAAGTGTATCCCTGCGGATCTCCTTCAATACCCTTTTCTGTGCTTTTGTAAGCTCAAACGAAAGGCTTTCCTGGTAAAAGCCATTAAAACAGTCGCCTATTTTACTGAACACCAAGCCATGTGACTTCTCCCTTCGCAGCAGCCTGTGGCGCATAAGATTTAGCTGCAGGTAAAACAGCTCCTCAAATTTGAGCCTTGCCCTTGCCTTCTGAAGCATGGCATTGTCAGAGGGGAAGTGGATGCTCTGCATGGCCTCCTGCCTGTCAACCAGTTTCAGGGGTCCGGTTATGCCTTTTGGGAGAGTCTCGGGAATATGTTCGCTGACCAGGGGGAGCAGGTTCTTCATCAGTTTTCCTGTACCCCTGCTGTCAAGGCCTTTTGACTTTAATTTCTCGGTAGAATTGTAAACAGGCTGCAGGCCCGTAGTACCAGCCATTGCTTTACCCTCATACGGTTCTATTTCCGGGTGTGCGATATTGTATGACCTGCCGAAAGGAACCGGTTTTCCAAATACCACATACTCTTTGTCTTCCCGGAATTTATCCTTCAGCCATTTAAAACCCCTGAACCAGACCAGGTCTATGCTTCCTGTATCGTCAGAGAAAGTCGCTGTCATGCGGCTTGTGCGTGGCTTGCCATGCAGGGTTATCCCGCTTATCCTGCCCCTTAGCTGTACATAGGGCATATCCCCCCTGATCTGGCTTACAGTATAGTATTTGCTCCTGTCAACATACCTGAATGGGTAAAACTCCAGAAGATCTCCAAAGCTGCTTATACCCAGCTCTCTTCTTAGAAGCTCTGCCCGCTTTGGCCCGACACCCTTCAAAAACTCAACAGGGGTGTCAAGTATGTGCGTACGTTCCCTGTTCATATTGGTTCAGCGTAGACAATAAAAACCGATGGCCGGAGCAAAAGTGTAAAAATAATGCAAAAAATGCGCAACTGTTCTTATTTTCGATGACAGAATGCTTAAATTGTTTCAATAAAATAACGTATAACTGAAACCCTTCTATATGAAGATACTTGTTTTCGGGGCCGGGCTGGTCGGTACCGCCTATGCATGGCAACTTCAGGAATCAGGCTGCGATGTCACGCTTTTAGTTCGCAAGCAGAGAATGGTAAGGTTCGCCCATTCCGGAATATCCATTAGCTATACCGATATGAGGGGTGGTGGCAAAGACTACGGCCACACTGTGTTCAGGCCAAAGGTCACAGACAGGCTTGACGACCGCGAAAAATACGATATTATAATTGTATGTGTTAGAAGCAACCAGTTAAAAGACGCTTTACCTTATATATCAAAGCACTCAGGGAATGCGGATATTTTTATACTGGGAAACATCTGGGATGAATACAAACTTGCCGGGAAACACTTTCCTAAAGGCCGGTGTTTTTACGGCTTCCCCGATATTGTGGCAGGAGGTATGACCGAAAGTGGGATCAACTGTTACCTGTTCCGGAAGGTGTTCACCGTCATAGGGGAGCCGGGTGGAAAGATCAGCAGCAGGCTTGTAAGGGTTGCAGGGATACTTGAAGATGCGGGTCTCTCTCCCATGACTGAAAAAAATATTATCAGCTGGCTGCAATACCGTTACCTTGTTTCTGCCATACTCCCCCCGCTAATAAGCAAAGCAGGCAGTGCACGGCTTTTTCTTTCAGCCAGAACCCTTGTAAAACAATACATTATAGCACTGAAGGAAGGGCAAAGAGTTTGCCGTAAAAGAGGGTTTGAAAAGAGGAATATCTTCCCATTCACCAGGTTTTACCTTCCCTATTTCATTTTACGCAAACTGATTAAAAGAAAAATGGGTGAAGAGGTACAGGCAGCACTTGAATCACAAATAAAGCATGGTGTGGCAGAGAAAAAGAAGCAGTATTATGACGTGCTGAACTGTGGCAAAAGGCACAGGGTACCGATGCCCTATTGGGCATCTTTTGAGAAGTATATGGATTTTTCGTAATTTTATTTCAACATCAAGATAAACCCCAGGAGTCATGAAAACCCCCATAATAACAGTTATAGTTCTGCTTTGCCTGCAACAGCATACTTTTGCAGGCAATTTTGCTCCACCCAGGATGCACCCTGATGACAGGATGATCCTGACACTCCACACCGATTTATGGCAGGATGTGCCGGAAGGCATTGACCTTAGGTCAATACAAAGAGGTATCTCAATTGAGACAATGCAGGACATGCCATTAGGGCGCAGCAACTTCAGTATTGCTGCCGGCCTTGGGTTCAGCAGCCACAACCTGTACAGCAATGCAAGATATCTCTACCATCCTGGAGAAGATGCCTTCGATTTCAGGGTAATAAACACGGACTACGACAAGAACAAGCTAAGCCTCAACTATATTGATATTCCCGTTCAATTCCGTTACAGGACGCGGAACACTGCCAGGACGTTCCGCTTATACATGGGTGTCAGGGCAGGTTACCTTGTAAATGCACATACAAAGTACGAGGGCATACAGGGCAATCTCCATCACTCTGAATATCTATATATGGATGATGAAAGGAAGATCAAGGTAAAGGAGCACCGTCTGGGTAATATATCAAAATACCGCCTGGGGCTCACGGCAATGGCCGGGTATGGCAGCGTTAATATAAGCCTTGGGATGCCACTGATAAACATCTTTGACGGCAACAGCGCTGAAGACATGCTTCCACTGTCCATAGGGGTCACCCTGATGCTTTTCTGACAAAGCAGGGATCGTTTCTCATACATTTATGTAAAACAGCAGAAGAAGCATTGAGCCAAAGCCCATGATGTATCCTGCATATACCTGGGCAGGGCTGTGGGCGCCAAGGTAAATACGGGAAGCCCCCGTTAATCCGGAAAACAGGAAAGCGGCTCCAATCAGCCAAGGAATATCTATGTTAAGCAAAAATGACGTAATTACCAGAAATGCAGTGAAACCGCCCAAAGAGACCATATGAATGCTTATCTTCCAGAGAAAGGATACCAGCAGGGACATAAGCACCAGCAGCGTTGCCCCTATAAGAAAAAAATAAAGCAGGCCCGGAAGTGATATCTGGCGCAGGAAATAATAGGTAAGAAAGAACATTACAGAAGCGATAAGCAGGGGAAATATCCTTTCTGCCCTGTCATTGAGAAGATAGTTCCTGACATGGCCGGTCTGCTTGAGTAAAAGGATAGAGAGTACAGGGGCAATTGCCGTATTCACAAATATGAGCAGGACTATCAGCCTCCTTGCCCCCGGTGCAACCGACAGGCTCAGATAGGTGTTAAGCCGGAAAAGTATAAATATCCCCAGCGTTGGCATGAACAAGGGATGAAACAATACAGATGAAATTCTTGCAATTACTTTTGCCGGATCCATGACCTATAGCTCCTTTCTTAACCTGGCAACTGGAATATCAAGCTGTTCACGGTATTTTGCCACGGTTCTCCGGGCAATATTGTAACCTTTTTCCTTCAATATACCTGCAAGTTCATCATCAGTGAGTGGCTTGAGCTTGTTTTCCGACTCAATGCAGTCTCTTAGGATCTTTTTAACCTCCCTGGTTGAAACCTCTTCACCCTTATCGGTCTGCAGGGACTCTGAGAAGAACTCCTTTAGCAGGAATGTGCCGAATGGTGTCTGTACATATTTGGAGTTTGCAACCCTTGATATTGTCGATATGTCAAGCTGTACCATGTCAGCGATATCCTTCAGTATCATGGGGCGGAGCTTTGTTTCATCACCTGTAAGGAAGTATTCCCTCTGAAACTCCATTATTGCCTGCATAGTTACCATCAGGGTATTCTGCCTCTGTTTGATCGCATCAATGAACCATTTTGCACTGTCAAGCTTTTGCTTTACAAAGGTCAGGGCCTCTTTCTGTCTTTTATCGGTCTTTCCTTTTGACTCCGCCATTGCCCTGAACATCTCCGAGTAGGTTCGGTTGATCCTGAGATCTGGGGCATTGTGTGAGTTCAGGTTCAGCTCCAGCTCACCATCATTATGGGTTACAATAAAGTCAGGAACCACGTACTGGGCACCTTTACCACTCTCCTGAAGGGTGTTGCCGGGCTTGGGGTTGAGCTTCAGTATCTCATCTATCGCCTCTTTCAGCTCCTTTTCATTAAGACCGTGCTTCTTTTTGATCTTGTCATAATGCTTTTTTGTAAAGTCATTGAAGCTTTTCTCAAGTATAAGCCTTGCTTTCTCGACCGCTCCTGTAGCAGGTGTTTTTCTCCGGATCTGAAGCAAAAGGCACTCCCTGAGGTCTCTTGCCCCTATACCCGGAGGGTCAAACTCCTGGATAAGCCTCAGCAGGTCCATGATCTCGGCAAAGTCGGTCTTTATGTTCTGGTTAAATGCAAGATCATCAATAAGGGAGTGAATATCCCTCTGCAGGTAACCTGACTCATCTATATTTCCAATAATATGGGAGGCAATAAGGTATTCCCTGTCTGACAGTTCACGCAGACCCAGCTGGGTCAGCAGCGCCTCCTGGGGGCTTGCCCCTGCAACGTGGGGTACTTCACGTACCTCGTCGTCAGAGGAAGTATTCCTGGCAGAGAGCTTGTAATCCGGTATCTCGTCATCGTCAATGTAATCTTCAAAATCAAACTCATCATCCCCCCCAGACTCACCATCCTCCTGGTCATCTCCGGTTTCCATGGCGCTGTCATAATCATCACCGTTATCCTGCATCTCAATCTCATCCTGGTATTCGTCTCCCTCTTCAAGCGCCGGGTTCTCTTCAATCTCCTGTTTTATCCTCTGGTCAAGCAAAAGGGCCGGGACCTGCAACAGCTTCATCAGCTGGATCTGCTGGGGTGACAGTTTCTGCAGTAACTTCTGTTGCAGCCTTTGTTTTAACATGCCGTTATCTATTATGCTTTGTTATAACCCTTAAATCAAATTTATAAAAAATGGCACACAAATTGATTAAAAAGATGCATTTTGAGGAGTTCGCGGAAAAGGTATAACATCACGAATATTACCCATCCCGGTAATGAAGAGCATCAGCCGCTCAAAGCCGAGCCCGAAACCACTGTGGGGAGCGGTTCCAAACTTCCGGGTCTCAAGGTACCACCATACATCCTCTCTCGGTATACCCATCTCGTCTACTCTCCCCGCCAGCCTGTCAAAATCCTCCTCCCTCTGTGAGCCACCCACGATCTCACCTATCTTCGGGAAAAGAACATCCATTGCCCTTACAGTTCTGCCGTCATCGTTCTGCTTCATATAGAACGCCTTTATATCCCGCGGGTAATCAGTAAGTATTACCGGGCAATTGAACTCCTTCTCAACCAGGTACCGCTCATGCTCACTCTGCAGGTCAACACCCCATTTTACTGGATACTCAAATTTTTGCCCGGATCTTTCCAGTATTTCAACTGCCTGTGTATAGGTAAGCCTTTCAAAACGGCTTTCAACGATATGCTTCAGCCTCTCTGTCAGCTCACTGTCATACATTTTCTGAAGAAACTCCAGGTCGTCACTGCAGTTTTTCAGAACATAGGCAACCAGGTATTTAAGGAAGTCCTCGGCCAGGTCCATATTGTCGTTGATATCATAGAAGGCCATCTCCGGCTCTATCATCCAGAACTCCGACAGATGCCTGGAAGTGTTGGAGTTTTCAGCCCTGAAGGTAGGACCGAAGGTATATATGTTTGAAAGTGCAAGTGCTCCCAGCTCCCCTTCAAGCTGACCCGACACAGTGAGGTTGGTCTCCTTGCCGAAGAAGTCCTTTGAATAGTCAACCTCCCCTGTTTCTGTAAGGGGCGGATTTTTCATGTCCAGGGTTGTAACCCTGAACATGGCACCTGCACCCTCTGCATCTGACCC
>PWNY01000159.1 GCA_003557805.1 Bacteroidales bacterium
ATTTTGTTCGAGGATCTCGAACCGTTTCTGTAATTCCTTATCGAGATGCTCCTCGCTCTTCAACGGACCGGGCGCACGGGGAATTTTAAGTATGCGGTATACCGGTATACCGACGAAGTATACCAGCACACCCGCGGCAATGACCACAAATCCGTACGCAAGAAACGGATTGACGGCCTGGAGCGAAACATACAGATCGAGAAACTCCTTCGCGATAAAATATATCAGGACGATCGAGAGAAACGCCAGTATTCGTTTGATGTGATTGAACATTGCAGCATTACCTCACATAATGAAGAGTAGTTTAATTTTGTACAAAGATTTCACCATTACATACCTGAAGCACTCGCGGGATCTATTTATTCCTGTTCCCGGTACCTGTCGAACCACCCGGTGATATGAGCTACCTTCCTTATCAGGTTAGCCGGACGGGCTGCAATGAAGTGCGCGGCGTCCGGAACACGCACCAGCACCGATTCCACTTTCTGCAACTGCAGCGCCTGATAGTACTGCTCACTCTCACTCATCGGCGTGCGGTAATCTTCTTCGCCGGTCATGACCATTGCCGGGGTGGTTACATTCCCCACAAGCGATATAGGGGAATACTCAAGATAGTGTTCGGGATCTTCCCACGGCATCGCGGGGAACCAGTATTTTGTAAAGAACGGATAGATATCCGCCGTCAAAACGAAACTGTACCAGTTGATAACCGGCTTAGTGACAACTGCCGCGGCAAAACGGTCCGTTTTCCCGATACTCCAGCTTGTCAGAACCCCGCCGCCGCTTCCGCCGGTAATAAAGAGTTCCCGTTCATTGATGAACCCTTTAACGAGCATAAAGTCGATGCCCGACATAAGATCGTCGTAATCCTCGCTGGGATAATTATGGTTGATCCATGCGGCAAATTCTTCACCGTAACTTGTGCTGCCACGCGGATTCGTATAGAGCACCACATATCCCTGCGATGCCATCAACTGCAGCTCGGGTGTAAACCGCGGACCGTAATTTGTGTACGGTCCTCCGTGAATTTCAAGAATGAGCGGATACTTCTTTTCGGGATCGAAACCGGGAGGATAAATTATCCAACCGTGTATATCCCGTCCGTCATAGAACGAAGGGTACCATATTTCTTCCACCTCCCCGAGCGTTCGTGCTTTGAATAAATTTTCATTCAACGATGTAAGACGTGAAATGCCGCTTTGACCGGGATGCTGTCCGGCGGCTATATCCGCGGGATGATATGGACCAGTCATCGTGAAAGCAAATCGTCCGTTTTCCGCGACCGTATACGATCCGCCGGGATACGGACGTCCGAACGACGTGCCGCCGATGTTTTCGGCAAGATTGGTCACGCTTCCGTTCAAACCGGTATAAGCAAGCCGCGTATTTCCCCGGTCGTCATATTGAAAATAAAGTCCCCGGCCGCCTGATGCCCATCGTACATTTTGCACATCGCGATCCAGATCGATATCCACTTCACGCAGATCGGAATCGTCACGGTTCATGATATACAGCTTCGTACGCTGGTAACCGGTGAACCGGTCCTCATAACCGGTATATGCTATCATCCGTCCGTCGGGTGATACCCGCGGATTATTATGCGGACCCCGACCGTTGGTAAGCTGCTTCAACTCACCGGTTTCGACATCGATCTCGAATATATGTGTGTCGTTCGGATCTCTGACCGGATCGTCACCGCGGTTTGCCGAAAAGATGAGCTCATTACCGTCCGGCGCCCAGACCGGATTATTGTGGTTATAATCCCCCGAAGTGATCTGCCGGGGCGCTCCTCCTTCAGCGGAGACTATAAAGATATGTGTATAGCCGGACTCGAGGAAGCCGGCGCCGTCGCGTTTATAGCCGGGATGATCGATTACCTTCCAGGGCGAAGACCACTCTGCGCCACCGGGTGCGGGAGGAATTTTTGCAATGGAGGATTTCTCTACAGATACCCGTTTGGTGAATGCAATCCATTTTCCGTCAGGCGACCAGGTAATGTTTCCCGGACTCTCCGTCAGGTTTGTGATGGATGCCGTCTGCCCTGTATCCATCCAGCGGACGAATATCTGTGCGGTGCCTTCCTCTCCCGATACATACACCAACCGGTCGCCCCCGGGAGACCAGCGTGGACTTCGATTATTGTTCTTCCCCGATGTCAATGCACGATGTCCGGAACCGTCATAGTCGATGATCCAGAGATTGGTGTATCTTTTGTCGGTCATAATATCGAACTTATTACGAACGTAGACGATCCGGTTTCCGTCCGGAGAGATTTGCGGGTCGCTGGCGAACTCCGTATCGAATATATCGAGGTAATTAAACGGTTCATTCTCCTGAGCGATTGCGGATAAAACAAACGCCGATGAAATAAATGCCATCAATACGGCATAGAGTGTACGTATCATTTTTGCTCCCGGTTTTGATAAATTGTTAGTAACAGATGAATGCTTCCTTACCTGCTTTATTGATCAATACGTTATATCCCTTTTCGTTTTCGTTCATCTTCGATAGCCCGCAGCATTTTCTCGTCGATTGCCGACAACGAATCGACTATCCTGTCGGCGATATGAAAACCATTGACAAAGTCGGGGTACCCTTCCGGCATGGCAATGCACATCATGCGCGCCGCTTTTGCCGCGATCGTGCCGGCAAGTGAATCTTCAATGGCGAGGCAGGCATACGGCGGGATGCCGAGTTTACGGGCCGTTGTGATATACACGCCGGGATGCGGCTTGCCGTATTCTTCCTGTTCGGCAGAATAAATGATATCGAAATGCCGCCGGATATCGAGCGTATCGATAACGGCATCGATTAACGTGTAATGTGACGATGAAGCGAGGGAAACAGGTATGCCGCGTTCCCTGAATACCGCGATGACATCGTTCAGGCCGTCCATCACAGTTCCCTCTTCTTTGATATAATCGATTACCTGCGCGTTGATCTTGCGGATTACAAAATCCGGTGGCGGATCGGTTATCGAATAACGTTCATACCAGTAGTGCACAACCTCGTCCACCCTGAGTCCGGTAGTTTGCATCGCCTGATCTTCATTCAGGTGAATATCCAGAACGGAAAACACATCCGGAATAGCCCTGCGCCAGAGTGGTTCGGAATCTATTATAACACCGTCCATATCGAATATTACTGCCTGTATCATGCATCGTCCTCCGGATTGCTTCCCGGATTAAGCGTATCCGTTCCGCTGAAGGTTTCGTCTTTTTCGGGATCGTGTTCAGAGTCGAGGTCCTGTTTCATCCGGTCCCATGGTTCAATATCGCCCGACACTGCCCGCGCAATGTCGGTGATGTGTGAGTTAATTTTTTTCAAACTGTTCAGCAGGTCGATATGGATTGATGCGGTTTCCCTTGTCGCAGCTACATCTTTCATCAGGCGTTCATAATGCCGCTTGCGGTAGGTGCGGTGAAGGATCGCGAGATCGCGCCTTGCCTCTAAAACCTCATTGGCGAGTGGTTTATTGTCCGCTGAA
>PWNY01000024.1 GCA_003557805.1 Bacteroidales bacterium
AACAATTATGGTGCCTGATACCAGGGCCACTGAAACCCCAAACTGGAAAACGATCAGCAGCTTCCTGAACAAGGAACCCCCCTTCCCGGGAATTTTCTGCCCCTTGAGCACGGCTGCAGGCTGAAAAGATGTCAGGTAGAACGAAGGGTAAATCCCCGACAAAAAGCCAACCAACAATACTCCCAGAACGATGACCAGAACCGCCAGGGGCAGGCCAAGGTCCATCAGGTGCAGATTCGTGCCGGTAAGGTCCCTGAAGCTAGGGAACAAAAATTCCAGCAATGCCAGTGACAGCAATACGGCAATTGCGGTGGTCAGCACCGATTCCGCCAGAAACTGGAAAATCAGTTGCGGCCTTGTCCCTCCAAGCAGTTTTTTAATCCCGACTTCTTTGGAACGGTTAAAGGCACGGGCAGTTGAAAGGTTTACAAAGTTGATAACCGCAATGCCCAGCACAAATACAGCAATAAGGGCAAATGCATTCACTGTACGGCGGTTGCCCAGGTTCACTGACGGCTGGAAGGTCACCTCATTGGCAAAATAGATATCTGTCAGGGGCCGCAGGTAATAATCAAGCTGCATCTCACCCCCTATCATATCAAAAAGAAGCTGTTTGAACCTCTCGTTAATTTTTTCCTCCAGTTCTTTGATGTTGACCCCGGGCTGAAGTCGCAGGAAAGTGAAATTGTTCCACTGTCCGAACGAATTCAGAACATCCTCATCATTGCTAAAATCCTCCCAAAGCACTATCGGTGCAACCGCTTCAAAAGGCAGGTGGGTGTGGGTGGGGTTTTCGATCACCCCGGTAATCTTCAGTGGCAGTTGCCCCATCATGTTCACTGTCTGGCCTACTACATCGGTGTGGCCGAACATATTTTCCGCCTGCCTGCGGGTGATCACCAAAGAGTACTTATCTGTGAGTGCAAACCGGGGGTTCCCGCGGATAAACTCCGCCCTGAAAAAATCAAAAAAAGTGGTATCCGCAATTATGATATCAGGAATATGAAAGGGTTCATCACCCACCATTACATCCGACTGGCTGAACATATATGAGTTAACACGCAGCATTTCTTCCACCTCCGGATAATTATCCTTCAGGTAAGGCCCCTGCATGGTTCCGGTAAGTGCCCAGTCCCCGGCCTCTGCGTATGCTTCCAGGCGGTAAATCCTATCCGCATCTTCGTGGACGCGATCGTAAAGATACTGGTCGATCACATAGATGCTTACAAAGGCAAACACCGTGATACCACAG
Organism: Bacteroidales bacterium; assembly: GCA_003557805.1. Lineage (GTDB taxonomy): Bacteria > Bacteroidota > Bacteroidia > Bacteroidales > UBA7960 > PUPG01. The sequence goes on from PWNY01000024.1 coordinate 1,253, forward strand.
GCAAATCCAAGGATATTCAAAAAAGTATAGAATCGTTCCCGCAACAGGTTTCGCAGGCCAATTTTGAGAGTATTGAAGAACTTCATAGGAGAATACATTTATGCCCAGGTCATATCAAAATTCAGGCCATATCCCCTTATGCCGGATTATCAGCAATATACAGTGATATGCCGGCCATGACCTGACAATATAAGTGTCCTATAAAGGACATTTGGTGCCCGGTATCGGACAGCTAATTATTACCAAATGTAAAAGGAGTATAGTTAGCAGTTAAAAAACCTCCTTCATAAGCCTGAACAACTCATTATCAGTAGTTAATATAACGCTGGTGTTGCTATCAAGCGATTTCTCGAGTGCTTCAAGCGATCTTAGAAAACTGTAGAGTTCCCTTGATGCATTATTCCTGTTATAAGCGGAGGCGTAGACTTCAGTTGCCCTGGCATCGGCCCTTCCGCGAATTATCTCTGCCTCGCGTATGGCCTCTGACTGTATCTGCGCAAGGTCACGTTCCTTGTCACCCTCTATTTTTCTGGCTTCACCCTCTCCCTCTGACCGGAACTGGTCTGCTATCCTGTTGCGCTCACTTATCATGCGGTCGTATACCCTTTCCCTTACCTCTGTTACATAGTTCATACGCTTGAAGCGAAAATCAAGTACAACTATGCCAAGATCGGCGGTACGTTCATTTGCCCTTTCGAGTACTATCGCTTCGATCTCCTCTCTTCCTACTGTAATGTCTTCAAGCACTTCTATATCCTCAAGGTAGTCTTCATATACCTCTGGCGTGCGGTTGGTTGACCGCACCAGATCCAGAAGCTCATGGCTTGCTACGGCATTGCGTGTCTCCCCGTCGAGTATGTCATCCAGGCGGGACTGTCCTGACCGCTCATCCCTGAGGCGAATGAAGAACTGCAGGGGGTCTGTGATCTGCCAGCGGGCATAGGTGTCAACGTGGATGAACTTCTTGTCCTGTGTCGGAACCTGGTTTGGGTCACCGTCCCATTTCAGGTAGCGTTTGTCAAAATATTGCACCTTGTGTATAATGGGAGCCTTGAACTGCAGTCCTGGTTCTGTTCGTGGTCCTCCGACGGGTTTGCCGAACTGTGTTACTATCGCCTGCTGTGTTTCATCGAGGATGAATACACTGCTAAGGGCAAGTATTACAATTACTACGGCTGATATTAACAGTGTTATATGTTTGGTCTTCATAATGAAAGATATTTTATGTTTTCTTTTTTATAGCTGGTTTATTCTGCCTGCAGGCTTTGTCTGATTCCGTCAATATTAAGAAGGGGAAGCACATTTGTGCCGTCTTCATCGATAATGACCTTGTTTCCGAGGTTTGGCAGAATGCGCTCCATGGTCTCAAGATAGAGGCGTTTTTTAGTAACTTCGGGAGCCCTTATATATTGAGTGTAAACTGAGTTGAACCTTTCTGCCTCACCTTCTGCCCTGTTTACCCGGTTCAGGGCATAGGCCTCTGCAAGCTGGATTGTTTCCTGGGCTTCGCCCCTTGCACGTGGTATTACCCGGTTGTATTCAGATTCTGCACGGTTGATAAGGGTCTCCCTCTCCTGCTGTGCTTCGTTTACTGCATTGAATGAGGGCTTGACCGGATCCGGGGGGTTGACATCCTGCAATACTACCTGGTCTATTCTGATACCGTTCTCATACTCATTGCACATTCTCTGCAGCAGCACTTCTACACTGGATGCCACCTCCTGTCTTCCGACAGTGAGCACCTCGTTGACGGTCCTGTCTCCTACTATCTTTCTCATTGCAGCCTCAGACATGTCGTGCAGGGCGTCTTCGGCCTCCCTTACCCTGAAAAGGTAGTTGTATGAGTTTACAATGCGGTATTGTACCACCCATTCAACATCTCCGAGGTTGAGGTCGCCTGTAAGCATAAGGGATTCATCACGGTAAGCGTCTTTTGCATAGGATGTGCGTACACCAGCATCCACTGTCCTGAAGCCGAACTCCTGCTTCAGTTGCCTCTGTACCGGTATTTTGTACATCTTTTCAAGGCCGAAAGGCACAATGAAAGTCAGCCCCGGGGGCATGCTGCGGTTATACTTGCCCAGAAACAGTACCACCCCTTCTTCTTCGGGCCCGATGGTCTTTACAGAGGTAAGAGCTGCTATAATTACAATTACCCCTATTATTATCTTTTTAAAGTTTTTTCTCAGCCGTTCCATATTGCGGCGGAAAATGATTTCCTGTTCATTCAT
>PWNY01000110.1 GCA_003557805.1 Bacteroidales bacterium
CCTCCCTCAACATTGTGATAACCATCGTGTACCAGTTCAGTATATGAAAGTATGGTATAGATCGCAGGGGTATCAAAAGGGGTGGCTCCAAGGAAGAAGGCAACCAGTGAAAATATCTCCCTCACCTCTCTTGATTCAAAATGTCTCTCCATCTCGGACCACACTGACCTCCAGAGCCGCGGCGCATATCCCGGGGGAACCCTTACAAGGGTAAGCAGGTAGTCCAGCAAGGAATCGTAATTCCTTTTTAAAACAAGGCCTTCAACATCATGGAAGAACCTCCCCGCACCCGAGAGGAACTTATCCATCTTTTTGCGGAAATCGTCCTCAACACCATTAAACTCAATGGCAAGTTTATCAAGATCCTTGTAGATCAAAAAGTTTCTGTCGGAACCCCTGAAATTGACTGAATAAAGCACGTCAAGTTCACGAAAGGTAAAAGGAAGGGTCATCAGCCCCACATCCTTTCTGAACTCTTCAAACTCATAGGTCATGCTGAAAAAAGTGGGCCCCATATCAAATGTAAACCCATCCTTTTTTATCTGGTTGAGCCTGCCACCGGCCTGGTGGTACTTCTCGACCATTTCCACAGCGTATCCTCTGCTGGCCAGTCTCATGGCCGTTGTAAGTGCCCCTATGCCGGTGCCCACTATCAATGCCTTTCGCATTTATTTGTTTTTATATTGTTGTGTGAATTTAATGAATATCTTGCAGTATGAAACAAAAATGTGCCATAATTGGTTCAGGTGTGGCAGGTATTGCTTCTGCAATTAGGCTGGCAGCAAAAGGTTATAATGTAAGTGTCTTCGAAAAGGAGGCAGGCCCCGGGGGCAAGCTGTCCCAGATACATACCGGGGGGTTCAGGTTTGACAGCGGTCCGAGCCTTTTTACCATGCCCGGGCTTGTAACTGAACTGTTCACCCTTGCCGGGGAGGATGCATCAGGTAGTTTTCCATATATTGCCCTTGACAAAAGCTGCAGGTACTTCTGGGAGGACGGCACCAAAATCACCGCCTGGCAGGACAAGAAAAAGTTTGCCGGCGAGGTCATGGAAAAAACATCTGTCCCGGAAGAAAGGCTGGGAAAATTCCTTGATAAAAGCAAAAGGCTTTACGATATAACCAGGGATGTGTTTTTGTTCAATTCACTGCATAAAAGGTCAAATTATCTGACTGCGCCCTATTTGCGGACACTAAGGCACCTTCACGAACTGGATGCTTTTACGACAATGCACAAAAAGAACAGCAGGTGGTTCGATAGCAGCAAGATGGTACAGCTATTTGACCGCTATGCCACATACAACGGGTCAAACCCTTACAGCACCCCGGCAACCCTAAATATAATACCACACCTTGAACATAATATTGGGGTGTTTTTCCCAAAAAAGGGCATGTACCAGATAACAGAGTCGCTTTATGAGCTGGCACTCGGACTGGGGGTAAGCTTTCATTTCAATACTGCAGTCGAAGGAATTGATGTTGAAGGGAAAAAGGGGACAGCCCTCAGGTTAAACGGAGAGAGGGAGGAATTTGACATTATCATAAGTGACATTGACATTGTAAACCTTTACAGGGGGCTTTTGCCAGATATACGGCTGCCCCGCAGGCAGTTATCAATGGAGAGATCAAGCTCGGCAATGATATTTTACTGGGGGGTCAGGGGAAATTATCCTGATCTTTCATTGCACAACATCCTCTTTTCGGAAGATTATAAAAATGAGTTCGATCTGCTTTTCAGGAAAAAAGCCATTTCCAATGATCCAACTGTCTATATATTCATAAGCTCAAAGGTAGTGAAAGGGGATGCGCCAGGGGGAAGCGAGAACTGGTATGTAATGATCAATGCCCCTGAAATTTCAGGTCAGGACTGGAAAAGTTACAGGTCAGAAGCTCGTCGCAACATACTCTCGAAGATAAAAAGGGTGCTGGGGCTGGATATTGAAAGCAGGATTATTTCTGAAAATTATATGGGGCCCGTGGAGATAGAACAGAATACGGGATCTTTCAGGGGTTCCCTGTATGGTTTAAGTTCCAACAGCAGGTTTTCGGCATTTTATCGCCACCCCAATTTTTCCAGGTCAATAAAAAACCTTTATTTTACAGGGGGAAGCGTACACCCCGGTGGTGGCATTCCCCTGTGTCTGGCATCAGCAAAGATAGTTGACAGGGAAATTCCACGAATTAAATGATTAAAAATGAAATCGATAAAAACCCGCAGGGCAGAAAAGATAACCGGCTACCTCATTATAATTTACTATACTGTAGGACTGGTTGGGCTTAGCCTGCCATCTACTCGCGACACCTTCATAGGGCTCATGCCCCTTACACTTGTAATCAGCACGCTCGTTCTGTTATTCTTTCACAGAAAGTGGAGAAGGCCGGATGTGCCTGTTTTATTACTTATAGCTGCCGGGGGCTTCCTGGTGGAAGTTGCGGGGGTACTCTCCGGAAACATATTCGGGGCATACTGGTATGGAGAGACACTTGGCCCTGTTTTTCTCGAAACCCCCCTTTTAATAGGTGTAAATTGGATGATGTTAACATATTGCACCTACTCCATAATGGAAAACACCAGGCTTTTCTGGCCCCTGAAGGCCTTTGCAGCTGCAGTGCTTATGCTCTCATACGACCTCGTGCTTGAACCGGTTGCTATTCGCACCGGTATGTGGTACTGGGAAGGAGGCAGTGTACCTCTTCAGAACTATCAGGCATGGTTCGTTATATCGCTTGTTTTTTTGGCAGTTATGCACATTGCAGGGATAAAGACAGGTAACAGGGTGGCACAGTGGCTCTTTGGTGTCCAGTTCATTTTCTTTATAATGTTAAATCTAACTCTCCGCCTGTTTTGAATATGATAATAAAGGCCCGCCACAACAAACTCTACATCTGTTTTTTTCAGACCCTCTTCGAGATATTGGCGCGTTTGCATTTTAAAAAAGTAAACATTGTCAGCGACCTGAAGGTGGAAGAGGGTCCGGTATTGCTGATTGCGAACCACTTCAGCTGGTGGGATGGCTTTCTTGCACAGAAAGTCAGCAGAAACGCCCTCAAACGCAAATTTTATGTGATGATGCTGGAAGAGGAACTGAAAAAAAGAAAGTTCCTGAGAAAAACAGGTGCATTCTCAATAAAGAAGGGCGACCGCACCGCACTCAATTCAATATCATACGCAGCAGATGTGCTGAACGGCAATAAAAACATGCTTCTGCTGTTCCCGCAGGGCAGGTTCCAGTCGTCACACCGATATCCGTTGAAGTTCGACAATGGATGGAGCAAGATATTTGAGCAGGTAAAGAAACGTGTACAGGTAGTTTTTATGGCTTCTCTTGTCGATTATTTTGAACATCGCAAACCCACAGTAAACATTTACCTTGAAAAAGCATTTACTGTTGAGGGTGGTAATGGCAATATCCCGGATGGCCCCGAAATAGAAAGTGAATATAACAAGTTCCTGAAAAGGGCAATAGACCTGCAGGACAAATAATAAGCAATCAATGCTTTACCTGGCAGTTGCCATAATGGTATTCACCGCGATCAGGCTAATTGTGGCCTCAGCAAACCTTTTGCAGCGCCAGTGGCTGCAGGCAGCTACTGGCATATACCATGGCAAGGTGTCGGTGCTGATACCCGCCAGGAACGAAGAGAGTAATATCGGAAGGCTGCTTGACGGTATAATTGGACAGGAATACTCAAACTGGGAAGTCCTGGTTTATGACGACCTTTCTTTGGACAACACAGCCGGGATCGTAAGAGCTTATGAAAAAGCCGAAAGCAGGATAAGACTGGTAAGCGGCAGGCAGCTTCCGGCCGGGTGGACAGGCAAATGCCATGCCTGCCACCGGCTGGCAATGCAGGCTACAGGTGACATACTGCTTTTCATTGATGCGGATGTGCTGGCGGGCAGGAGGATGATCGGTGACGGGCTTGCTCACCTGCGCAGCAACAAGCTACACCTTTTATCAATATTTCCAACACAGGTCATGAAGTCTATTGGGGAAAAGATCAGTGTTCCGATAATGAACTGGATACTGGTCAGCCTGCTGTCACTAAAAAAAACCATGACATCACCATATGCCTCGCTGTCAGCAGCTAACGGTCAATTCATGATGTTCGATGCAAAAACCTACAAAGCCTATATGTTTCACAGCAGGTTCAGGGAAAGTGTTGCAGAGGACATAGATATCGCAAGGCAGATGAAAAGGCAAAAACTCAGGATACACACGCTGCTCGACGGCGGTCAGGTAGGTTGCCGCATGTATACCTCACTGAACCAGGCCCTAAACGGGTTCTCAAGGAATATAGCCTCCTATTTTGGAGGCAGCACGCTTGTAACAATTGCATTCACTGTTATAACCAGCATTGGGTTTTTGCCTGTATATATTGCTTTAGGGCACTGGTGGCTGGCCGGTTATTTATCGGCAACCCTCCTGTTAAGGGCAGTTGTTTCAGTTGCGGCAAGACAGAATGTGGGTTTCAATTTAATTAGCGCACCTCTGCAACAATCTATTTTGGTAATTTTGACAATCAGGTCGGTATTTAACAAATTCTCCGGTAAAATAAAATGGAAAGGAAGAGTTATAAAGTATTGATGTTCTGGCTAACAGTCCTGCTGTTTAGTGTTTTGCCCTCAACGGTTAGCAATGCCAGTGGCAAATATACAGCAGGGGCCCTGGGGAGCCCTGCAGGGGAAGGTTTTTCCCAGGCTCAGATAAATTTTCAGAACCTGATCTACACAGCCTATACTGATAATCGAATGCAGCTATGGGAAAGCACCCTGCAGACAATGGAAAGCGAATACCTTAGAAACCCCTCAGGTTCTCTGCTTTACGATGTGACACTTGCCCAGTACGGGCTAATTGGTTACTACCTGGGCACCAATGAAAATTCCAAAGCAGCGGCTCTGCTTAAAAGGTCAGATGCATATATTGAAGAACTGGAGGGCACAGCGGGATATGAAGCTGAAGCTAAACTCTTCAGGGCAGCCTACTATGCCTACAGGATCGCCCTTAATCCATGGAGAAGCATTCAGTTCGGGCGGACAAGCGGCAGGCTCATAGACGAAACCCTGGAAATGCATACCCCTTACCCCCGCGCCTACATAGAAAAAGGGAATATGCTCTTTTACGCTCCCTCAATGCTGGGAGGATCAAAAACAGAGGCCATTGAGTATTACAAGAAAGCCCTGGAGATTTTTGAAAGGGACCTTCAGAACAACCACAGGTGGCTATACCTTAGTACTTTCGTGTTTCTGGCAAATGCCTACCAGCAAACCGGCAATAATACCGGGGCGATCAATACCCTTGAGAAAGCACTTGAATATGAGCCAAATTTCCGGTGGGTAAAGGAAGAGATGTTACCGGAACTTAAAAGGCAATCAGAATAAAGCAGCTTGCAAATTGAAAAACAGCACATATTATGCACAGACCAGTTTTAATTACTGCCGCAACCCTTATCCTCACTTTTTTACTGCAACTTGAAGCGCGATCTGAAAAACACCCCCTGCACCATGGGGTATATGACCAATGGAAAAATATTTCAGGACAGCGGCTGTCGGCCGACGGAAGGTGGGTCTCATTCGAGATAAACCCCCAGAAAGGGGATGGCCATCTTTTTATCAAAAGCCTTCAGACCGGCAGGGTGGATTCAGTGGCAAGGGGAACGGGTGCGGTATTCTCTCCGGGGTCGGAATACCTGGCTTTTATGGTACGACCGGGAGAGGAAGAAGAAACAAACGGGAATGAAAAAAAGGGAAGTACCCTCTACATAAAGACTCTTCATGACCAAAGCATTTTCACCGTTGAAAATGTCAGAAAATTCAGCCTTGCAAATGAGCTGTCATCATGGATTGTTTACCAAATGGAGAAGAGCCCGGGTGATACCATTGAAGGGAGCGATCTGGTTGCATACGATCCGGTAAGTGGTGTGGAGCACCGTTTTGAAAGGATAACTGATTACAGCCTGTCAGATAATGGCCGGCTGCTTCTGATGGCAGGCCCCGCTGACGAAAACGACGATCATACATACAGGGTGCTTAGCACCTTACATGGGAACTCCGAAGTTATATACAGTGGGGAAGGCAAACCGGGCAATATGCTTGCGTCTCCTTGTGGCAGCAAGGCTGCATTCATCTTTGAAGAGGCTGAAAAGAGAGCATATTCATTGTTCTTCTGGGAAAGCGGGGATCCAGCAGCATCTCAGGCAGTTACAGCCGGCAGCCAGGGCATGCCTGAGGGATGGAACGTAAATAAAAACACATCCCTGAGTTTTAACGCGGACGGTAACAGGCTATTTTTCGGTACTGCCCCAATAAAGGAGGATGAGCCCGAAGACAGGGATGCAGATAAAGAGAGGCACAGCCTGGATGTGTGGCATTACAGGGATCCGCTTATACAGCCGATGCAACTGGTGCGGAAAGAGGATGAGCTCAAAAGGACATATGCTGCCATATACCACCCGGCTGAGGGGAGGATGGTGCAGCTAGCCTGTGAAGAGGTTCCTGAAGTATCCACAGGCCAGCCGGGAGAGGGCCTCCTGGAGATGGGCCTATCAGAGCTTCCCTACCTTATTCCCAATTCATTCGAGTCAGGAAATTACCGTGATGTTTATATTGTTGATGTACTGACAGGTGAAAAAGAGCTTGTCCTTGAAAGGCACAGGGGATCGGTACACCGTTCGACGGCAGGCGACCCAAGGATATCCCCCGGCGGAAACTACCTTTTGTACTACAGCCAAAAGGAGCGTGACTGGTTTGCCATGGACCTTGGTGATGATAAAAGGCAAAAGGTCAATATCAGCAAACATCTTCCCGTATCCCTTTATGACGAGATACATGATGCGCCAGGTGAACCCGACCCCTACGGTGTTGCCGCATGGACAGAAGGGGACCGTTATGTTCTGGTATATGACCGCTATGACATCTGGAAGCTGGATCCGGCGCGAAAGGATGAAGCGGTATGCCTGACCGGCAGTTACGGAAGGGAGAACAATATCCGTTTCCGGTATGTTGACCTTGACCCCGATAGTGACCACATAGGTAACAGGGAGAGGATAATGCTGTCGGCATTCAATAAAAACAATAAGCAGAGCGGGTTTTACAATATAAGGATTGACAGGCCCGGCACACCTGAAAGCTTGGTTATGGAGGATGCCAGATATTTCAGGCCGGTTAAAGCTGCCGATGCACAGGTGCTGATGTGGCAGAAAAGCACTTTTATCGACTTTCCGGATCTTCATATAAGTGATATGTTCTTCAACAACCCCCGCAGAATATCAGATGCAAACCCCCAGCAGGATAATTACCTGTGGGGAAGCGTGGAGCTTGTTGAATGGGTGTCCTTTGCAAATGACACCCTCCAGGGTCTTCTCTATAAGCCGGAGGACCTGGACCCCGAAAATAAATACCCAATGATCGTTTACTTTTACGAACGGTCATCTGACGGACTGCATCTCCATCAGGTGCCATCACCAAGCCGGTCGACAATTAACAGGACCTACTGCACCAGTAACGGCTATATCGTGTTCGTGCCTGACATAAAATACAGGGTAGGCTACCCCGGTCAGAGCGCATACGATGCTATAGTCAGCGGCACAAAAGCGATCATAGGCAGGTATGACTTCATTGACAGGAATAATGTCGGGCTTCAGGGGCAGAGCTGGGCAGGATACCAGATTGCCTGGCTTATAACGCGTACCGACATGTTCAAAGCTGCTATGGCCGGGGCTCCAGTAAGCAATATGGTAAGTGCCTACGGGGGAATCAGGTGGTCCACCGGGATGAGCCGCATATACCAGTACGAGGAGACTCAGAGCCGCATCGGTGGCACCCTTTGGGAAAAAACCATGCTATATATAGAGAACTCCCCGGTATTCCATGCTGACAGGGTAAATACACCCCTTCTTATGATGCACAACGATGCCGACGGTGCCGTACCCTGGTACCAGGGCATTGAGTATTTCATGGCACTGAGAAGACTTGATAAACCTGTATGGATGCTTAACTACAACGGCGAGGCACACAACCTTACACAGCGCCCCAACATGATGGATCTGAGCATAAGGATGTACCAGTTCTTTGATCACTATCTAAAGGATAAACCAGCTCCGGTATGGATGGAAGAGGGTATTCCCGCCATCCGCAAGGGCATTGATGACGGATACGAACTGGTAGAATAACAGGGAGTCTGCTTAATAAGAAAGCAGGCAGTACACCTCACTCCCACTCCCGGAACAAATATATCTCGCTTAAGGCCTTGACCTAATAATCCGCATAAAAAGCATCCGGCAGAAAAAGCCTGAAGTAACCCCCGTCTTCGGGATCGGCAGGCACCGCAAGGATGGCGCCTGACTGATCGGCGCGGTTAAACAGCTGGCTGAAGCTAAAAACGGCACGGTAACCGTCAGCCCCTGCAAAACACAGAAGTCCGTTACGTATCCATTCCCTGTCATAAGGCCGTATGTAAGCTTCGATCAGGGTTGAAAGCTCAGGTCCCTCAAAATCAAATTGGTCGTGGTACCCCATTCCCATACCGTAAAATATTGTCCTGTAGTTCCGGGTCTTATTAAAGGTATCATCATTACTTATTCTGGTTAGGCGGACACCTTCGGCAATCACATCTGCTTCAGGACTGTAAAGCGGTTCCATATCCCTGTCAATCGGATATTCCTTTTTACCGAACGACCTTATTTTTATGCTGCTTGGGTTTTCAAGCTGCCTGCATGCAAACAGGTCGGCAGATGAAACAACCCTCCAGCTGCCTCCGGCAGGATAATCTGTTTCCGCCCTGTATGGTTCAACAGGTGCCATTTCAATTGCAACTATCACCTGGTGGGGATTGCTGGTGTGAAAGATCTCTGCAAAGCTGTAAACCACCGAATCACCTTCGTCATTACTTATGACAATATAGAGATCTGTTCCGGGCGGGAACTCCTCAGCATTTTCCTTCTGGTATTCAAAGGGATGCAAAAGATCAAACAGGGAGTAACCTCTGTAGCGGTATGCGCCGGTAAATTCCGGTATTCCTTCCGGCCCTGGAACAGCCTCGCGTATGAACACCTCCCTTTTGATCTGCCTTCTCAGGCTGATATTACCCGGCTCTTTAACCTCTCCTCCCACGGTAATTTCTCCAATACTGAGCGATATGGCATCTGACTGGTGATACATTGAGTTCCCTTCCATCCCTGCAAAGTGTGTCGCCCCTGTCACTGCATCAACAAAGCTGTCGGTTAGCCTTCCACAACCGGTAGCCGCAACCATAACTGACAAAAGGATGGCATACATCCTGAAGCTAAAAAAGATTTTCATATTTAAGAAGTATTATCCGGGTAACAAAATGTAATTATTCAATTTATCACCAAAATTCGTGTTGTACATTCTGCATTTCGTAAATGTAATGCTTTCCTGTAAATTTTGATTATTTTGCTAAATATTTTAAACCCTTGCATAATGGACACAGAAACAAGCCCAAGACTTAATTACAAGTTCTGGATAGAGACAAAAAAAGGAGAGGGTATCCTCGGGGAAGGAAAATGGAAACTGCTAAAAGCCATCCGTGACACCGGTTCACTAAATGCAGCAATTGAATCAAGGGGCCTTGCATACCGCCAGACATGGGACAAGCTAAAAAAGATTGAACAACAACTGGGGTTCAAACTCATTGAAAAACGAAGGGGAGGCAGGGAAGGCGGTTCCACGGTACTTACCCCGAAGGGAGAAAGGATCGTTGCCTTTTTCGACCATCTTTACGATAAAGCGGAAAATGACATGAAACGACTCTTTGACGAGATGATTGATGAGCTTGAAGACATAATGGAGTAAAGGGTGGCGTCTCACTTCCTACTTTCTTCTTACCTTTGCCCTTTGTAAAATAATCAGAAATGCTAAGGACTCATAACTGCGGAGAACTCCGCATTAACGACACCGGGAAAGAGGTTGTGCTCTGCGGCTGGCTTCAGAAATCGCGCGACCTCGGAGGAATGACATTCATAGACCTTCGTGACCGTTACGGTTTGACACAGCTTGCTTTTAACATGGAGGCCGATGCCGGCCTTTGCAAACAGGCCCGCAGCCTGGGAAGGGAATATGTGCTTCAGGTCAGGGGAAAAGTTGCAGAGCGCAGCAACAAAAACCCGAAAATGCCAACGGGGGACATTGAGATAATAGTACTGGAAATCAATATCCTGAACAAGGCTCAGACCCCGCCCTTCACAATTGAGGAGGAGACAGACGGGGGTGACGAGCTCCGCATGAAGTACCGCTATCTTGACATACGCAGGGACAGTGTAAGACGCAACCTGGAGCTCCGGCATAAAATGGCTCTTGAAACAAGGAAGTATCTTCACGGCCAGGATTTCATCGAAGTTGAAACGCCTGTTCTGATAAAGTCCACGCCGGAAGGTGCCAGGGACTTCGTGGTCCCTTCAAGGGTGCACCCCGGGGAATTCTATGCATTACCACAGTCACCACAGACTTTCAAGCAGCTTCTTATGGTTGGAGGGATGGACCGCTATTTCCAGATTGTTAAATGCTTTCGCGATGAGGATCTGAGGGCGGACCGCCAACCTGAGTTCACACAGATAGATTGCGAAATGTCATTCGTAACAAGAGATGATGTCCTTAAGACCTTCGAGGGCCTGGCCAGGCACCTGTTCAGGGAAGTTAAAGGTATTGAGGGCATTGTTTTTGACAGGATGAGCTACCATGACGCGATGAGGTATTATGGTACCGACAAACCTGACACCCGTTTCGGTATGCAGTTTGTCGAGATCAATGATCTGGCCGCCAACAAGGGGTTTAGGGTGTTTGACAACGCTGAGCTCATTGCAGGTATATGCGCAAAAGGCTGTGCCTCATATAGCCGCAAACAGCTTAATGCACTTACCGACTGGGTCCAGAGACCACAGATAGGTGCCAAAGGGCTCGTTTATGTAAAGTGCAACGAAGACGGCAGCTTTAAATCATCCGTGGACAAGTTCTTTGACCAGCAACAGCTTGGGACGTGGGCAGAAGCATTTGGAGCAAAACCGGGAGATCTTCTTCTTATTCTCGCAGGAGAAACCCATACCACAAGAAGAGCATTGGGGGAGCTCAGGATAGAAATGGGTAAAAGGTTAAATCTCAGGGACCCTGAAAAGTTTGCATGCCTGTGGGTTACCGACTTCCCCCTGCTGGAGTGGGATGAAGAGACCGGTCGCTATTATGCCATGCATCACCCTTTCACCTCACCGGTAAAGGAAGATGTGTCCATGCTTGAAACAGATCCAGGAAAAGTAAGGGCAAATGCCTATGACATGGTGATAAACGGGGTTGAGATCGGCGGGGGTTCAATAAGGATATTCGACAGGCCGCTGCAGGAAAAGATGTTCTCGGTCCTTGGGTTTACACCCGAAGAGGCCCGTAACCAGTTTGGTTTTTTGATGAATGCCTTCCAGTACGGGGCACCACCCCACGGCGGAGTCGCCTTTGGCTTTGATCGCTGGTGCGCTCTTTTCGGAGGCTCGGAAACCATACGCGATTATATCGCATTCCCCAAGAACAATGCGGGGAGGGATGTAATGATAGACAGCCCGTCGCCTATAGACAGTAACCAGCTTAAGGAACTCCACCTTAGGATAACCGGTGTAAAAGCTGACAAGGCAGGCAAACAGGAACAGGAGCGATAAACACGGCAAATGTTCTCGGTAAACGACCTTAGCGTACAATTTACAGGCCAGATCCTTTTTGATGATGTCTCATTTATTATCAACAAAAGGGACCGTATCGGCCTTGTAGGAAAAAACGGGGCAGGAAAGACCACCCTGATGCGCATCATTACCGGTAAGACTGCTCCTGAAAAGGGCAGTGTGTCAATGCCGTCAGGAAGCAGGGTCGGATACCTGCCGCAGGAGATGCATTTTCACAGCAGGCAAAAGGTGTTGCAGGAGTGCATGAATGCATTTTCAGAAGTAAGGTCACTGGAGAAGAAGATCGCCAGGTTCACCGAAGAGTTAACCAGCCGCAGCGATTACCATAGTGCTGGTTACCGTGATGCCGCGCAGAAACTGGCCGAAGCAACCGAAAGGTATGAACTCCTGGGAGGCAGCACACAGGAGGCCAGGGCCGAGAGAGTACTGCTTGGACTGGGCTTTGAGAGGGATGACCTTGAGCGGCCGCTTTCAGAATTCAGTGGTGGCTGGCAGATGAGGGTGGAGCTGGCAAAACTTCTGCTCCAACTTCCCGAACTGCTGCTTCTGGATGAACCCACCAACCACCTCGACATTGAATCAATACAATGGCTGGAAAAATTTCTGGCAGACTATCCCGGGGCAGTAATGCTGGTATCTCATGACAGGGCCTTTTTGGACAATATCACCAACCGCACCCTTGAGCTCAGCCTGGGCAGGCTATACGACTACAAGGCATGCTATTCTGATTATGAGCTTATGAGAGAGGAGCGCATGGAAAGGGAGATGGCTGCATTCAATAACCAGCAGAGGGAGATCGCCCAGATAGAGAGGTTCATAACGCGTTTCAGGGCAAAGGCAACAAAGGCAAGGCAGGTCCAGTCAAAAGTCAAGCTCCTGGAAAAAATGGAGAAGATAGAGGTTGACGAGCCGGACAAAAGTGCAATTCATTTCCGGTTCCCCGAGGCACCTCCTTCCGGAAAAATATGCCTTGAAGCCAGTTCCGTGGGAAAGAGTTACGGGAGCAATGAAGTACTAAGGGACGTGAACTTCATCATTGGCCGGGGTGAAAGAATAGCCTTTGTAGGGCGAAACGGAGAGGGTAAAACCACACTTGCCCGGATAATAACAAAAGAGCTTGAACACAGTGGCCGGATAAAGCTCGGTCACAATATCAGGATTGGTTATTTCGCACAGAACCAGTCAGAATACCTTGATGGAGACAAGACTGTATTCCAGACCCTGGACGATGTTGCAACCGGAGAGGTGCGCAAACATACAAGGAAAATACTGGGTGGCTTCCTTTTCAGCGGGGAGGATATTGAGAAGAAGGTAAAAGTGCTCTCAGGAGGCGAAAAGGCCAGGCTTGCAATAGCAAAGCTGTTGCTTGAGCCTGTTAATTTTCTGGTACTTGATGAGCCCACAAACCACCTCGACATGCGCTCGAAGGATATCCTGAAAAGCGCACTGCTGCAATTCGGGGGTAGCCTTATAGTGGTTTCACATGACAGGGACTTCCTCCAGGGGCTAACAGAAAAGGTCTTTGAGTTCCGAAACCGTCAGATAAAAGAATTCATAGGGGATATTTATGATTTTATTGCTGCAAGGAGCATAGAGTCATTAGACTCACTTGAAACAGGGGGTAAAAACAGGGCAAAAGAAGATATTGACGGGGAGCAAAAGGGAAGAAGATCGTACGAGGAGAAGAAGGATTATGAGCGAAAGCTAAGACGTTTACAGAAGAGAATTGCCGAA
>PWNY01000060.1 GCA_003557805.1 Bacteroidales bacterium
TATAGAATAAGTTCCCGGAAGATCCGTGATGTTGAACCGGTAACCATTAAGCTCATATTTTGCCTCCTTTGCCTCTACTGTTACACCGCTGTAATTGCCCACCTTTTCACGCGAGCCTGAGGCGTGGTTGAAAAAGGTTGTCTTCCCGCTGTTCGGATTTCCAACCAGTGCCACATTTATATTGCTGCCGGGTTTGCGGAAGCTTGAGGCCTTTTCGGTGTAGAAGGTGCCGTCAAATACCTGGTCCTTTTCCGGTTTAAACTCCTTCTCAGGTATTACCTCAATTAGCCGTGCCTCGTTTCGCCTAAGAGAAACATTATATCCCATGACATTATATTCAACAGGGTCGCGCAGAGGTGCCTTTTTTATAACCTCAACCGTTTTACCTGCAATAAAACCCATCTCAATTATCCTCCTGCGGAATCCACCCCGGCCCTTTACTTTTGTGATAATTCCCCTTTCACCGTTTTGCAGATCGTATAATGTCATTGGAGCTTAAGGATTCAGTTTTTATTAAGATTTAATTAACACAGTGCAAATTTAATATTTTTTTATCGACCGGGTATAAAAAAAGCCCGGATTTGCCGGGCTTGTAGTGTGAATATGGAAAAACGCCTGATTATTGCTGTTCATCAAGCATATCCCTTACCCTGCGGGAAACGTCGTTTACCGTTGTTCTTGCCTCGTTATATTTCTGGGATACAGATATCCTGACTTCCTCCCAGTTATCAAGGGTTGAACCCTGCACCTTTTCAATCTCCCCCTCGATAACTTCCTTTTGCTCTGTAAGCTCCTCATGTGCCTTTTTTAGTTCCTCCTCAAGCTCGCCTGAAGCTTCCTCCAATTCCTCCTCGATTACGTCAATGCGCTCGTTTATATCATTAAGCAACTGTCTGACCTGAAGCTCAGTATCATCTTTTACTTCCTGAAGCTGCCTTTCCTGTACCTGCTGGCCGCCTCCGCCGCATGCATATAAAAATATGGTTAGCATAAAGACAACTGATACAAGAACTACTCTCTGATTTAATCTTGAAATTGATTTCATGACAAATAATTTTTAGGTTGTAGTAATGAATAAGGTTTTTTCGAAAATTAATAAAAAAAAGGCGTTAATGAAACTATTCGGCCGATTGTTTTTGATTGTGCTTCTCCATATAGTGCAAAAAAAGTCTTTTATCCTTGTCGGTCATATCTGTCTGACGCCCGCCGATAAAAACCATTTCTTTCTCTGTCCAAAGCTCCAAAGGGTCACCGCTGGTGATCATCATGGTTGCCATCTTTCCGGTTTCAATGCTGCCGGTAATATCATCAATGCCCAAAATTCTTGCAGCATCTATAGTCACTGCCCTTAGTGCGGCTTCGTAGGGTAGTCCGAATGCAACTGCAGATGCAGCGTGGTGATGTATACGGTACGCATATGCCGCACTTGCATCGCCTGCAATAGCAAACTCCACACCTGCCTGGTATAGCCTGTATGGTATCCTGTAACCCTGGTTATATGCATCCCACTGCCTGTGCGGGCCGGATATCACGCCTGAAAGTATAACCGGTATGTTCCTTTCAGCCAGCTGGTCAGCCAAAAGGTCCATATCCCTGCCACCTATGAGAACCGCTTTAAGTTCTTCCTTTTCTGTCCAGGTTATAGCCTCCTGAATTTGCCTTAGTTCACCGGCTGATATAAACAGCGGCATTTCACCCTTTAAAACAGGTATAAGGGCTTCAAGCCTGATATCAGGTGCATGACTGGGAGCATTGCCGCCTGCTGCGGCCTCCCTGGCCTTCTTATACCTCCTGGCCCGGTCAATTGTCTCATTCAGTTTTTCAAGATCAGCCTTGTACCTGTCCATATTGTTCATTGAGGGCCATTCAACGGCCATCCCAATATCTTCCTTTAATGCCATTTGTTCCCATGTCCATCCGTCGGTTTCCATTGCCGATAGCCTGCCGGCAATAAGACTTCCGGATGTTGTGGGGATCACTGTGGTAACACCGTGTACCGCGGCTTTGGGAATGTGCTCGCTTACAGGATGAAAGGCCGAGAAAGCCCTGATATTTGGGTTTATGTCTCCAACCTCCATTAGGTCAGTGCTTTCCTGGATACGGCTGATCTCGGTCAGGCCAAGGGTGCTCCTGCCATGGATAAAACCTGGGTAAATCCTCTTGCCGCTTGCATCGATTACCGTGGCATTTTCCGGGATTTCGGCGTCAGTGCCGACTGCGGTTATAATACCGTTCTCAAATACAACCGTTGCGTTTTCCAAAACACCGGTGTCACTCATCGTATAAACTGTCCCTCCGGTAATGGCTGTCACCCCCTGGTGCGGTGGTGCAGGTGTCTGTGCTGCCAGGCTATTTATGGCAAAAATGACAAACGGCAATAATAGCAGGCCTTTGTTTGTTTTATTTTTAACTGAAATGACTACTTTAATTAACATCTTTCCTGAGTTTATTCCTGAGTATATTTTCTGTAATCTGACTTAATGTAAAATTATCGGGCAGGGTTGCCGACTACCTGTCACTCCTCTGCGAACCATTGCTGTTTGATCCAAGGATGTGATTTATTATAAAGGCCCTCTCCCTGTTTATCTCTTCCTGTAAAAGCATGTCGTGCTCCCTGTCAAAGTATTTCAGGCCTTCAATCCACGTCTGCTCCGGAACAGAGAATGATGACAGGGGGTGTCCGGCCCAGATCACAAAATCTGCATCCTTGCCCTCCTCCAGCGATCCTGTCCTGTGGTCTATACCCATGATCTTTGCGGGGTGCAGCGTAATAAAGTTCATTGCATCCACCTGATTAACACCTGTTAACATTGTCTTGGCCGCCTCCCAGTTCATCCTGGTTGACAGCTGGGTATTGTCGGAATGCAGGGAGGTTAGGACTCCGACATCATTAAGCAGCCTGGCATTATAAAGAATACCGTCATATGCCTCTACCTTGAAAGAGGACCAGTCGGTCCAAATAACTGCGCCTGCACCATGTTCGCGAAGCTCGTCAGCTATCTTGTAGCCCTCTAACGTATGTTCAAACGAACCTATAGTAAATCCAAACTCTTCCGCAAGCCTGAGCATCATCAGCATCTCGTCCTGGCGGTAGGCGTGTACATGGGCCTTCCTTTCACCATTTATAACCTCTAAAATGGCTTCAAGCCTGAGATCTCTCCTGGGTGGAATACCCCCGCTTTCAGCTTCCCACTCCTCCCATCTTTTCCCGTACTCCACGGAAGCCAGGAAGTAGTCACGGATGATCTGCTCGGTTCCCTGTCTTGAACTGGGATACCTGCCTGAAAGCCTTTTTACATTCTCTCCAAGTGCAAACTTTAGCCCCGGTGCGGCATCTTCAAGCAACAGCTCGTCCGGCATGCCTCCCCACTTCATTTTTATCACCGCATTCTGGCCCCCTA
>PWNY01000414.1 GCA_003557805.1 Bacteroidales bacterium
CAACTGCTGCGGATGCAACTGACCTTCCGTTGTAGACTTCGGGACTTAGGTTTACGGTACGGTCAATGGGGTTATAGTGGTCAGTCAGCCTGCCCGGTGTGGATATGATCCTGACATTGTCAACTCCCCGTTCCCGGAGCATCTTCTCTGCAATATCGCGCCCGGTAAGGCCGCTTCTTAATGGCATGCGTGAATATTTGGCAAAACGGCTCTTCAACCGGTTGGATACCAGCCAACTGACTATCATAAAGAAAAGAAATATAAGCAGTATTTCGGTGTTTAATATCATTGCATATTAAGTTTAAATGGTTAATTCCGGCGTTGGCAAATATAATCAAAAAGCAGGCCAGCAGGATTAAGCTGACAATCTGGCTGTTGTTAAAAAAAGTTAAGCACACAGTAATGAGATTGTTACAAACGGGCCATCTTTTTATCCTCACTGTTTGTAATCAGGCATATTCTGATTAGTTTTGTGGGTGAAAAATCCTGATTATGAGAAAACCTTTGATACTGGTGACCAATGATGACGGAATAATGGCTCCGGGCATACGCCATTTGGTGAAATACATGAAGGAGTTAGGTGAGGTTGTGGTTGTGGCACCAGACAAACCCCAGAGCGGCATGGGGCACGCCGTAACGATAACAAACCCCCTGAGGCTTGAGCAGATTACCGTAGACGGGGATCACGATGAGTTCAGTTGCAGCGGAACCCCGGTTGACTGTGTTAAGATTGCGGTAAGCCAGGTTCTCAAAAGAAAGCCGGACCTGCTGGTGTCGGGGATAAATCATGGTGCAAATTCCTCAATAAGCGTAATTTACAGCGGCACCATGTCAGCTGCGATTGAGGGCTCAATGGAAAGCATACCCTCAATAGGTTTTTCCCTGTTAGACTACAGGTTTGATGCAGATTTTACCCAGTCAAAGAGATATATTCAGAAAATTGCCTCTAATGTCCTGGAAAATGGTCTGCCCAAGGGTATTTGCCTTAATGTGAACATTCCGGCAGTAGAGGAAAAGGAGATAATGGGTATAAAGGTGTGCCGCCAGGCAAGGGGTAACTGGGAGGAGAAGTTTGACCACCGTAAAGATCCCAGCGGGAAGAACTATTACTGGCTTACAGGCCGCTTTGCCCTTCATGAGAACAGTAACGAAACTGACGGCTGGGCGCTGGACAACAGGTATATATCGGTGGTCCCGACCCAGTTTGATTTTACTGCCCACCAAATGATACCTGAACTTAATAAATGGGAGTTTGATGTTGAATAAAGACAGATGGTCAACAGGAGTGGCCATAGGGCTCATACTTCCTGCGGTGGTCTACGGGCTTGTACTGCTGATACTCATACCCCACGGTAATGTTGAGGGGATCATATATCAGCCCCGGCCCAAGGTACCCGCACTGGCGGCTATTTTTTCCAACCTTTTCCCATTCAGGTACTATATGGTAAACAAAAAGTATGACCGCAGTGGCCGCGGTATACTGCTTGTTACCTTTGCAATGGCAATAGTTTTCTTCTATTTCTTTATGTAGAACTTGATCATATGGCCAGGTATTACATCATAGCGGGCGAGGCTTCAGGTGATATGCATGGTGCCAACCTTATGAAGCAGCTCATAAAGCTTGATAATGATCATGATTTCCGTTTCTGGGGCGGTGACAGGATGAGCCTTGCCGGCGGCCACCTTGTTAAGCACACAAAGGAGCTTGCTTTCATGGGATTTCTTGAGGTGTTGCTCAACATAAGGACAATACTCAGGAACATAAGGTATTGCAAATGGGATATACTTGAATACAAACCTGATGTGCTCATACTTATTGACTATCCTGGGTTTAACCTCAGGATTGCAGAATTTGCAAGTAAAAAAGGGATAAGGGTTGTATACTATATCAGTCCGCAGGTGTGGGCGTGGAAAAGCTCAAGGGTCAAAAAGATCAAAAAGTCGGTAGACAAGCTCCTGGTAATACTCCCATTTGAGATGGATTTTTACAGGGGCTCTGGTGTTAATGTTGAGTTTCCGGGACACCCCTTGCTCGATGAAATAGTCCCCAAAAGGAAATCAGGGTCTTTTGAAGGGTTCAGGCAGAAGAACTCCCTCCCTGGCAAACCCCTGGTGGCGCTTTTGCCGGGCAGCCGCACCCAGGAGATCAGTAAAATACTGAACGGTATGGTTTCAGTGGCTTCCTGTTTCAGTGAATACCATTTCGTTGTTGCCGCAGTGTCAGAACAGGACAGATCGCTGTATGAAAGGGTTGCACGTCTTGATAATCTATCGGTTGTCTATGACCAGACATATGCGCTCCTGGCAAACTCACATGCTGCGATTGTTGCTTCAGGAACAGCCACGCTTGAGGCCGCACTGTTCGGTGTACCGCAGGTGGTGGTATACAGGGCGAACCCAGTTTCATATCATATTGCAAAACAACTTGTCAATATTGAATTTATATCCCTGGTAAACCTGATAATGGGAAGGGAGGTTATCAGGGAATTGATACAGGGCGACTTTACAACTGAAAAACTCGGCCGGTAACTCGAAAGGCTTCTAGACGACCAGGACTACCGGAAAAGTATCAAGGACTCCTACCTGAAACTTGAGTCCCTGCTTGGTGGTGAAGGAGCATCTGAAAATGCCGCCAGGTCAATCCTGGAGCTTGCCGGTTCACAGGGTTCTCCCATGTGATGTTCTGCTTCTTTGCTATCCGGCAACGAACGTCATAAACTATCGCTGTCATCCGACTAAATTCTAATGTCGGCTTATTTTGTTCATAACTCTTTGACTTACTGATATGGGTTTGCTTCCGGGGCAAACTAATACCCCCTTAAAGCAAAGCCATTTTCAGTTGCTGGTTTAAGCCGGATGGTCCCAGCGATTTGTTTCCGTATTCTCTTCGGGCGCTTCGCATGTGGGAGTAGCCCCTGTTTTTTAATCCTTAGAATTTTAGTCGGACACTACTGATAAAAAATATCAAATTCCTGGAGACGACTTCGTAGGTTGTTGATTATCAAAAAATAACTGTTTAAGCTTTTCCCTAATAAAATTTATTACTGAAAAATAATCCAGGTTCTTTCTTACATCAGCTTTCTTAAGAAATGCCTGCCACATTTTCAAACGGTTTTCTTCCTTGCCAAATTCATCAGAAAACAATTCGTGGTCCTTGGAGATAATTGTTTTACGCTTTTCAAATGTAGCCTTAATAGCATCGTGTAAAGCTGTTTTATCAAGCTTGTGATCAATGAGCAAGCAATACACATCATAAAAATCCTTCATACGGCTGTTAATCCCGGACAGTTCGATAATGGCTTGCAATTTTTCGGCAATAATGGTTTCAGGAGAGTAGGCCAGTATAACCGGATGCTCAAAACCTTCAATTAAGACTGGATATTTTAGTTCTTGGGGATCAGGAACAGTGACATC
>PWNY01000047.1 GCA_003557805.1 Bacteroidales bacterium
AAGTGCGATGAGCTGGCCGATGTTTACTGCTTCGGGTCCAGTTGCGGTTCTGTTTCCTGTTGGTCCGGCATTTGGAAGATGCTCTGATCCAACAGCCTGGGCAGTACCATTTGGCCCGGATCTGTTATCAATGAACAGGTTTCGTGTTAAAGTATTGACCTGAACATCTTCATTTCCTCTCGCCGCTGCGAACCCACCATAAAGCATCGTGTTGTCAACAGTAGTGGTAATCCCTGGGGCAGTAATAGTTCTGTTTATTGCATTTGCCTGACCATTATTAGCATTTATAGGATTTACGTTATCCACTCCCCTGAATAGGGCAATTGAACCGGTTATTCGCTCAGAGTTGCTTACTGTCCAGTTATAGGAGCTTGGTTCTGACCCTGTTGCAACTTTGTAATATGTGGCTGCTGCAAGTGTGGTGCCGCTATTGTCTCTCCTAATAAGTGTCCATCCGCTCGGTGCTGTTATAGTCTGGTTGCTTCCCTGTCTTGCGGCAATAAATGCAATCATCACATCACCTGCCTGTGTGCCGGAGGGGGCATTAATTTGTATTGAGGCAGCATTTACTTCTGCTGTTGTGCCGTCTATATATGAGATCTGACCAGTTACAGACCCTGATGCTGCAAATAGCAAAACCAGGCTTGCAAGAAAAGTTTTCAGCTTAAAGGAAAGAGTGCTATCCGTTTTTAAAATGCTCCTGGCTGCAGCCATACCACTGTACAGGAAAAAGCCTTTTGCTTTTCCCATGATAAGATGTATGCTGCGCTTATTGTGCATCAGTTATATGATTTAGCGGAATAATCCAAACAAAAATACTTGTTTTATTTTTGCTTTCTTTTCTTCCAGTTATGTCTGTTTGATACTAAAACTATCAAAAATCCCTTAACGATATTATAACCAAACAACAGGCCACAAGCCATAAAAAGCTTATAAACAAAGACATAGATATTTTTTATCTTGTGTGCACAAAGAAGGTGTCTTCGTTTTCGAAGACCACCTCCTTCCTGAAATACTTTAACCCTTTTGTCTAATGTGCTGACAATCTGTATTAAAATTATACGGCATTATTTACTGAATGTTTTCTTTCGCTTTTCAGCGGTTTTTTTCAGAAACAAATCTTCCAGTGCGCTGTTTTTGAGAGGTTATTAATCCTGTTTTCATTAAATTTGTATAAATATCGGACGTGTGTGTAACTTTCCATGCAGCCTGTGCGTCGCATTATTGAGAACCATGAAAACAGGAAGGGATTGACTGAATGACAACGGCCCAGTACAATCAATGCGTTGACATGTATTCAGATGGTGTATACCGCTTTATCCTCAAGAACATTCGTGATGAGGACAGGGCAAGGGATGTGGTACAGGACAGCTTTGAAAAAATGTGGATAAAGGTCAATGAGATAAACTTTGAAAAAGCCAGGTCATACCTGTTCACAACAGCATATCACACAATGATAGATGCAATAAGGAAAGAAAAGAATCAGACACAGGTCGACGATGCAGTGATTAATAATCACTCCTGCAGGCATGAGTATTCAGGACTAAAGGAGATACTGGACGAGGCCTTGTCAAGGTTAACTCCGGATCAACGGTCGGTGGTGATGTTAAGGGACTATGAGGGTTATTCATACCAGGAAATAGGGGAGATAACAGGGCTGAGTGAGTCACAGGTCAAGGTATATATATACAGGGCCAGGGTGTTTTTGAAAAACTATATCGGCAGCATGGATGCCGTTTTATAAGAAATGAGCATAAACAGGAACAACTACGAAGCATTCTTCCTCGACTATTTCGAGGGCAGACTCCCGGAAGAAGGGAAGGAGGAGCTTATGCGGTTTCTGGAGCTTAACCCTGACCTGAAAAAAGAGTTTGAGGGGTTTGAGCCTGTTTATCTTCCCAAAGAGCACGAGGTCAGCTTCCCTGTGAAATCCTCCCTTAAAAAAGAAGATGCAATTGATATTAACCCCGGCAACTATGAAAGCATATTTGCCGCCTATATTGAAGGAGACCTTTCAGCAAGGGAAGAGAAAGCCGTTGAGGAGTTTGCGGCTTCTGCCCCAAAATATTCAAGGGACCTTCAACTGATGAAAAAGACCCGCCTGGAACCTGACCGCTCTGTTGTGTTTGAAGCCAAGAGTTCCCTTAAGCGTTATATAATTGGCGCAGAAACTGAAAGTTCGGACAGGGGGATTTTCGCTGGAGCGGTCAGAAGGAGGGTCATGTATACAGCTTCGGTCGCCGCTGCCATTCTCTTGCTGGCAACTGTGACCATTTCACTATTCCCTTTAAGGGAAGGGTTCTGGGTGACATTTGTCGAGCAGGGTCAACCCCTGAGTGAATCACCTGTTGGAGGGGATGAGGGGCAACCGGGGGCCGTTGCGGAAGCTCCCTCCCCCCTGCAGGAGGAGACAGCTGAGCTGGTACCCCGCGAAGCCCCGGTTATTGCTGACCAGGGTGAGATTATACCCGGCGTTATAATACGTGAAACGCCTGGTTTGCAAGAAGAGGGAATGGCTTATGACGCTGCCCGGCAAAATCTTTATGCTCACTCTTCCGTCATGCCCGTTGGCCGCCTTGAAAGCCGCAGGCCCTCTTCGGTTGATGGAAGCAGACCGGCCCGCGAAACATTCAGTATTGAGCCAAGAACAGAGTTTCGGTGGATGGCATACCGCGACAGGGCAATTACAGATGACAGAGATCCGGGTAACCGGATGGAAAGACGAACAGAGGTCTCCTTTACCGACCTTGCACTTGGGCAGATCGAGCAAAGGGCGGGTGTTGACCTTGGTGAATTTGGCGACATAATAGCGGCCAGGGAGCGGATACCACTCCTTGAGATTGCCTCCAGGGGGCTTTCAGGCCTTAACAACCTTCTGGGCCAGCCTGTTGTGATTGACGGGGAGGAGAGGGAAGATGGCCGGAAGGTGGAATTTGCCATCGGAAATTTCATTGAAGTATCCCGTACCGGAAACAGAAACTAAACCCAAAGCAGCTTTATTAAACCGGTCTTTTGTGCTTCCAGCGCCTGTGAGACCAGAGCCATTCTGAAGGAGAGCTTTTTATTTCCCTTTCGAGCAGTTTCATGAACTTTTCTGTGATCTCACC
The DNA here is from genome assembly GCA_003557805.1 of Bacteroidales bacterium. Classification (GTDB taxonomy): domain Bacteria; phylum Bacteroidota; class Bacteroidia; order Bacteroidales; family UBA7960; genus PUPG01. The sequence goes on from PWNY01000047.1 coordinate 3,108, forward strand.
CTCTTTCATCTCTGCAGGTTTGCCGGTTATAAGCTCCGTGTGTAAAACATACCTGCCCCGGCCCTGCCTTCGCATTGCAACAAAGAGCACCGGCATGCCGGTGCTCCGGGCAAGTTTTTCAGGCCCGAAATATACAGCCGTATCCTGGTTCAGGAAGTTGACCCAGTAGGCGGTTTTGGGATTGGGTATCTGATCTGATATAAGGCCAAGCACAAAAGGTTCACCTTCTCTCATATACTTTACCAATGCCCTGCCGGTGAGTTTTTTGCTTACAAGTTCGGTAGCATAACGCCCCCG
>PWNY01000141.1 GCA_003557805.1 Bacteroidales bacterium
TATCGAATGACGCCTGATAACCAGGCTGGCCTTTTCATACACAACATCCATATTTCCGCTAATGGCAGAGGCATCCTGCTCAGTGCCGTATCGGAAGATCGAAAGTATCTGTTCGTAATTGTCGCTGTGGAGCTCAGAAAGCCTCTTTACACCTTCACTGTAACTTTCCCTGGCATTGAAATAACCGTTATACTTGGCATTTACCGTATGATAGGTACGGTTTACAAAAGAGTTCTTCTGTGTCGAACACGCGGTTATCAACAAAAGTACCATGGCAGCAACCAGCAAAGAGCCCGCCCTGCCTGTTCTGTGAATCGTAGATTGCATCAAAGTCAGATATAACACCACAAATATAACTCCATAAATCCAAAAATAGTATATGGATTGTAGCGTTTATAAATTAAGCCTGCAAAATGATTACTTTTGCATAATCTGTTGATCAATTAACCAACAATATGGCCAGGGGAAAAAAAGAAAAGGGTTTCTTCAGAAAACTTCACCACAAGTACCGCCTTGTGATAATGAATGATGAAACCCTGGAAAAGAAGCTCAGCCTTAGGCTTACGAGAATGAATGCCTTTATAATCGCTGGCACCCTCAGTATTCTCCTGGTAGTGGCCACCATATACCTTATCGCATTTACTCCGCTTAAGGAGTATATACCGGGATATGCCGATTTCAATACCCGTATGGTATTAAGGGAGCTGTCGCTACGGGCAGATTCTCTCGAAAGGGATCTAAGGCAGAAGGATCTTTACATAATGAATATCCGCAACATAGTAGAAGGCAGGGACCTTGTCGAAGAGATACCCGATACAGTGGGAGATCCGGCTGTTTTTGCAATTGATGAATTGCAGCGCTCACCTGAAGACTCACTGCTAAGGATGGAAATGGAGCAGACAGCACAATTTGACAACACCTATTTCGGAAGTGAGGTGCAGGGCACCGTGCAAACAATGCTTATACCATTCTTCCCACCCCTGACCGGAATGATCAGCAGCCATTTCAATCCGGCAAAAGGCCATTTTGGGATTGACGTTGTTGCCGACCAGGACGAACTGATCAGGGCTACACTTGACGGAAGGGTTATAATCTCGAACTGGACTATTGAAACTGGCTATACAATAGGGATACAGCACGACAATAATATAATTTCCATTTACAAGCACAACAGCAGCCTGCTTAAGGAACAGGGCGACTATGTTGAGGCGGGAGAAGCAATTGCAATAATAGGTGACACAGGTCTTTATTCAACAGGCACCCACCTTCATTTCGAACTTTGGTTTAACGGTAACCCGGTAGACCCGGCAGATTATATTTCATTTCAATGAGTGCAGGAATACCCAGGAACATAACCGTTTTAGGGTCAACAGGCTCTGTCGGTCAGCAAGCTCTTGAGGTAATAGGTCAAAACCGGGGGCATTTCAGGCTTAAATCGCTCACAGCCTTTAACAACGTAAAGCTCCTGGCTGAACAGGCCCTTGAATTCAATCCTGAAAGCGTGGTGATCTGCAATGAGGACCTGTACCCATACCTGAAGGAAGCATTATCTTCAAGGCAAACAAAGGTATATACCGGGGAAGAGGCTATCTCACAGGTAATAACAAGCCCCGGAACTGACACTGTTTTGAATGCAATCGTTGGGATTGCCGGGTTAAATCCCCTGGTAACCGCGCTGAACAACAATAAGGAGGTCATACTTGCCAACAAGGAAGCAATGGCTGTTGCCGGAGGTATTATAATGGCAGAACCGGCGGTCGCGGAAAAAAGAATAATCCCTGCCGATTCTGAACATTCAGCAGTTTTTCAATGCCTGCAGGGTGAGGAGTCAGCAGTTATTGAAAAAATATACCTCACGGCCAGCGGTGGTCCCTTCAGGGAGTTAAAGCATAAAGAGTTAGAAAAGATAGCAAGAGAAGAGGCACTCAGGCACCCGACCTGGGATATGGGTAATAAAGTAACTATTGATTCAGCAACTATGATGAACAAGGGCCTGGAGGTTATGGCTGCCAGGTGGCTGTTCAGGCTTGATCCCGGCCAGCTGGAAGTACTTATACATCCCCAGTCGGTGGTGCACGCACTTGTACAGTTCACAGACGGCAGCATAAAAGCCCAGATGGCCTACCCCGACATGAAACATTACCTGCATTATGCCCTGTATCACCCTGACAGGAAAGCATCCGGCACAAGGAGACTGAGCTTTGAAGAGTATCCAGGTCTTAGTTTTGAAAAGGCAGGACCCGGGAGGTTCAGGTGCCTTGACATGGCATACATGGCAATGAATACAGGTGGCAATATCCCGTCTGTTTTAAATGCTGCAAATGAAGTGGCCGTTGAAGCTTTTTTAAATGAAAGGATTAATTTTGTCGACATTCCGGAAGTAATCGAAAGGACAATTGAAAAAACCGGGTTCAGCGAAGTCCGTGGTACCGGGGAGATCCTGTATTACGACACGGAAGCAAGAAGGTATTCCGAAGAAATCGTTAAAACAATTGAGCTCACACGCCGTTAAATTATATTATTTGTAAATCATACCAATAAAAGCATACACACCAAATGGAAATACTAATTAAAGCAGCCCAGTTCTTTCTAAGCCTGTCTATTCTTATCATAATCCATGAATTCGGGCATTTTTTATTCGCCAGGTTATTTGGGATTCGGGTTGAAAAGTTCTACCTGTTTTTCAACCCCTGGTTTTCCCTTTTCAGGATAAAGAGGGGCGAGACCGAATATGGCATGGGCTGGCTGCCACTCGGGGGATACGTTAAGATATCCGGAATGATCGATGAATCAATGGACAAGGAGCAGATGAAGCAACCCCCAAAACCATATGAGTTCAGGTCAAAACCTGCCTGGCAAAGACTGCTTGTAATGGTAGGAGGGGTATTGTTCAATATTATCCTGGCTGCCCTAATATATGTCTTCATGCTGTTTATCAGGGGAGAGGAGTACCTGCCAGTCCAGAGCCTCGAGTACGGGATTGAGGCCAGGGAGCTGGGCCGGGATGTTGGCTTTCAGAGTGGAGATAAAATAGTTAAAATAAACGGTGAGGAACCGGGATCATGGAATGAGATGATAACCGGTTTTGCCAGGGGTGAGGTATCAAATGTTCAGGTGGAACGCAATGACAGCCTCATAGAGTTAGATATCCCCGCAGACTTTTTCGGCAGGCTGATCTCTGCAAGAGGTGAAGGATTTATAGATATAAGGTTTCCCTTTATCGTAGATGGATTTCTGGAAGGATCCGCTGCCAGAGAAGCAGGTGTGCAGGTTGGCGACCATATCAAGGGCATAGGGGGTGAGCAGACATGGTCTTTCCATGAATTTGCCAGAGCCATAGTTAACTATGCCGGCCAAAGCACAACTATTACCGTAGGCCGGAACGGGGAGGAAGAAGTATTGGATATTGAGATACCTGATGAAGGGGTGGTAGGTGCATATATAAGGGATCCCCGCCAGATTTTCAATACAGAACGCAGGGAGTTCTCGTTCACTCAATCTGTCCCTGCCGGTATTGTAAAGGCTTACACCACGACAAGGGATTATTTCCAGGACCTCGGGCTTTTATTCAGATCGGAAGTTAGCGCCAGGGACAGCCTTGGTGGCTTTATCACCATAGGCGGTATATTCAGCCCGAGCTGGAACTGGATCCATTTCTGGACAATGACAGCGTTTTTGTCAATCATCCTGGCAGTAATGAATATTCTGCCCATTCCCGCACTGGACGGAGGGCATGTAATGTTTTTGCTTTATGAGATAATTACCGGGCGAAAGCCCCCGGAAAAGTTCATGGAATATGCCCAGATGATAGGTATGCTGCTGCTGCTTTCCCTGATTCTGCTGGTAAACCTCAATGATGTTCTAAGACTGTTCAGGTAACCCCCGAAAAAATGTCTTATACAATGAGGGTACAGTTTAACACACGTATACTTGGCTGTTCGGCAGCACTGCCAACCTCTCTGAGGCATACCACGGTGCAGTTGCTGCGCCATGACAGCAGCCACTTTTTGCTGGACTGTGCCGAAGGTACACAGATGCAGCTGCGCAGGCTCAAACTGCCGCTGATGAAGATTGACAGGATATTTATCAGTCACCTGCACGGAGACCACTACCTCGGCCTTCCCGGCCTGCTTTTTACATACCACCTGCTTGGAAGGGATAAGGATATCCACATATACTCCCCCCCGGGTCTTGATAAGATTATTGAGATACAGAATGAGATCTCGCGGCTCAGGCCCTCCTTTGAGGTAATCTACCATGAAATAAACAAAGGAGGAGAAGTACTTTACTCTGACAGCTCCCTCAGCGTTGAAAGCATCGAGATGGAACACAGGATTCCAACATATGGATTTTTGTTCAGGGAGAGTGAAGCTGAAAGGAATATCAGGAAAGATTCTATTTCAAGGTACAATATACCGGTAAGCCAGATGCCTGGGATAAAAAAGGGAGATGACCTGAAAATGCCGGGAGGGCAGATAATACCAAACGAAAAGATCACTACCCCGCCATCAAAGCCCAGGTCATATGCCTTTTGCTCCGATACCGGGTATACAGAGAGTTACCTGGAGCAGATCGCCGGAACAGATCTGTTGTACCATGAGGCGACTTTTATGGCAGACAAAGCGGAGATCGCCAAAGAGAAGACACACTGCACCACAATTGAGGCTGCAACTATTGCAAAAAAGGCCGGAGTTAAGAAACTCATGATCGGCCACTATTCTGCAAGATACAAGGAGCTTGGATCCTTTCTGAAAGAGGCAGAATCTGTTTTTCCCAACACCATCCTGGCACGGGAGGGAGAGCTGGTGGAAATCGGGTCAGAAGAATAGGGGCAGAAGTTTTTTATCAATGCTGGCAGAATCCCCCCGTGAAATCCCATGCCTTTTCAAAAGCTCCATGATCCTTTCCGGGCAATGCGCACCGCCCTCAAGCTCTCCTGACAGCTTATGCCACTCCGGTGCGAGGCTTTTACCCCCTATCCTGGCTGATTCTATCACCCCTCTTTTTACAGAGAGTTCAAGTGAGGGTTCGCCTTCAACTCCTCCGGCACTGCCGCTGAAAGTATAATCAGGCGAGTAGCCATAGTTCCACTCCCACCTGCTGTATTTTTTATCAATAAGGTCCTTTATAGTTCTTAGGTCAGCTTCTGACAGCCTGAGGGCCGGGCCTGCGTTAAAATGGTCCTCAAGATAGGATATAAGCATCTTCCTGAATGTATTAAGCCCGGGGGCATTGCCAAGAAAGGAGGCGACATTGGCCACCCTGCTCCTGACAGATTTGACACCCTTGTCATTATAGCGTCCGTGCCTGGCATTTATCGATGCATTCAGGGTTTTCAGATCGGCATCATACAGGAGCGTACCATGGTGAAGAACCCTGTTCCTGTATACATGTTCGGCATTGCCTGACACCTTAAGTCCCCTGATCCGTATATCATTTTTTCCTTCAAACACGGCAGGTAAACCAAGTGAGTTCAAAAATGAAATAACCGGTTGAGTATATTTTTTAAAATCAACCAGTGTCCCGGGCTTCCCCTCAAGGATAAAACTGAAGTTAATGTTACCCGGTCCGTGAAACACCGTTCCCCCACCCGACAGGCGCCTTATGACCGGTATATTGTTTTTATACACGTATGGGAAGTCAACCTCCGCTAGCGCGTTCTGGTGTTTACCGACAACCACTGAACTTTCCGAGCCCCAGATCATTATATACTGGCCGTCAAGGTTTTTGAGAAAGTGCTCCTCAATTGCCAGGCCATAAGACGGCATAAGCACCTGTTTGTCCGGTACAATTCTCCTTATATCGTTCAAATCAGCTATTTTTGGTCATCCCGACCATAAAGGCCGGTCAACAAATATACATCCCTTAATCCATTACATTAATACATTTTTTTAACTTTGTCAGGTTTTTTCCGTCATCATCGTTTTATGGCCGGAAGGCTGTTTTTTGTAAACTATTTCAATACTTATCCCTGATAATGAAGAACATTCCAAAGCAATACTCTCCCGGCAAGTCAGAAAAAAAATGGTACAAAGAATGGCTTGACAAAGGCTATTTCAGGTCTGCACCCGATGACAGGGCACCCTATTCCATGGTTATACCACCACCCAACGTAACTGGCGTGCTTCACATGGGCCATATGCTCAACAACACCATACAGGATGTTCTGGTCAGAAGGGCCCGTATGTCAGGTTTAAACACATGCTGGCTGCCCGGCACCGATCATGCTTCAATTGCAACGGAGGCAAAAGTTGTTAACAAACTAAAAAGCGAAGGGGTTGAGAAAAAGGATATTAGCAGGGAGGAGTTCCTGCACCATGCCTGGGAATGGAAGGAAAAGCACGGTGGTATAATCCTTGAACAGCTGAAAAAGCTGGGAGCTTCCTGTGACTGGGAACGCACCAGGTTCACAATGGACGATGAACTCTCAGAATCAGTTATCAGGGTGTTTGTTGACCTTTACAATAAAGGATTGGTTTACAGGGGGGTAAGAATGGTAAACTGGGACCCCAGGGCACTTACTGCGCTCTCAGATGAAGAGGTTGTTTACAGGGAGGTAAACTCCAAACTGTACTATATCCGCTACCAGGTAGAGGGAAGTGAAGATTTTGTAACGATAGCCACCACCAGGCCCGAGACAATACTGGGCGATACTGCCATCTGTATTCACCCCGATGATGACCGTTACAGGCAACTGGCAGGGAAAAAGGCCCTGGTACCTCTTATTGACCGGCCGGTACCATTTATCATTGACGATTATGTAGATATGGAGTTTGGTACGGGTGCCCTTAAGGTAACGCCGGCCCATGATATAAACGACTACAACCTGGGGCTGAAACATGGTCTTGAAAGCATCGACATATTCAATGATGACGGCAGCCTTAATGAAAAGGCCGAGATTTATATAGGCGAAGACCGTTTCGCAGCCAGGGAGAAGATAACCCGCGAGCTCAAGGATAAGGGACACCTGGTTAAGATTGAAGAGATCACAAACAGCATTGGTTACTCGGAGCGTACTGACGAAGTTATAGAGCCGAAGCTCTCCCTGCAGTGGTTCCTGAAGATGGATGCCCTTGCAAAGCCAGCTCTTGATGTAGTAATGGACGATACAATACGTTTCCACCCTCCCAAGTTCAAGAACATCTACAAGCACTGGATGGAGAATGTAAGGGACTGGTGCATTAGCCGCCAGCTTTGGTGGGGCCACCGTATTCCTGCATACTATACTCCTGATGGTGGTTTCGTGGTTGCACAAAACCGCACCGAGGCGCTGATTGCAGCAAGGGAAAAGTTCAGCAAAGAGATCAGGGATGAAGACCTCCGGCAGGATGAGGATGTCCTTGACACCTGGTTTTCATCCTGGCTCTGGCCAATATCAGTATTTGACGGTATAAACTCTCCCGCAAACCCGGAGATTAAATACTACTACCCGACCAATGACCTGGTAACGGCACCGGAGATACTGTTTTTCTGGGTTGCCAGGATGATAATGGCAGGACTTGAGTTCAGGGGTGAAGTCCCTTTCAGGAATGTATACCTGCATGGTATAGTCAGGGACAAGCAGGGCCGGAAAATGTCAAAATCACTTGGCAACTCACCCGACCCCCTTGAGCTGATCGAGAACTACGGGGCCGACGGAGTAAGGGTCGGTATGCTTTTATGCTCCCCTGCAGGCAACGACCTTCTGTTTGAAGAGTCATTATGCGAACAGGGTCGCAATTTCTGCAACAAGATATGGAATGCTTACAGGCTTACCCAGAGCTGGGACATTGACAATGACCTTCCCCAGCCGGCCTATGCCAACACAGCGGTAAGCTGGTTCGAAGCCAGCCTGAACAAGACCCTTAATCTGCTTGAAGACCATTACTCCAAATACAGGATAGCTGATGCACTGATGACCACATACCGCCTGATCTGGGATGACTTCTGTTCATGGTACCTCGAGATGGTCAAACCCTTGCCAGGTAAGCCCATAGATGCCTCCACTTACAATACCACCATCGGTTTTCTCAACAGCCTTCTGCGCATACTCCATCCCTTCATGCCTTTTATTACGGAGGAGATATTCCAGAGGATCAAAAAAGAGGGTGAAGAGGAGAGCATATGCATTGCAGGGAAACCGCAGCCAGGGATATACGATAACCAGATTATCGAAAGTTTCTCTTTTAACCGCCAGGTAATTGTGGCGATCCGCAACCTTCGTCAGGAAAGGAACATATCACCAAAAGAGGGGATAGATCTTTATATAAAGAAAAACAACAATGAACAGCCTGACCTTAGGTTTGACGGTATCATAAAAAAACTCTGCAATATAAACCACCTTGACTATGTAAGCCAGAAACCAGAAGGTATGCATTCGGTTATCATTAAGTCAACCGAATTGATGATTCCGCTTGACAGGCACATAGATACGGAAGAAGAGATAAAGAAGCTTGAAGCAGAGTTAAAATACCAGGAAGGTTTCCTTAAAAGTATTGATAAAAAGCTGTCAAACGAAAGGTTCATAAATAATGCACCGGCACAGGTGGTGGAAAGGGAAAGGAAAAAACGCAGCGATGCTGACTCCAGGATAAAGGTAATAAAGGAGCAGTTAAAAAGTCTCGGGGGCTGACAGTTTTTTATATTATCTGCCGGGGTGGAATATCCTTTGAACTGATTCGCGCCCGGCACCCGATAATCTTACCACATAGACACCAGGCCCTATGTGGTTATAAAAACCCCATAGACCCATGGTGTGAACACCTGCCTGAAGAAAGCCTTTATGGATGGTAGCTGCCTCCTTACCCCATACATCATAAATGGCCACATGAAAAACACCTGGCTCTGAGATTTCAAAGCTAACAACCGAGTTCTGCTCAAGAGGGTTTGGATAAACCCGCAATTGGGATTTGGTAACAGTTGTTCCAGGATCATACACTGACAAAGGCTCAGAAAATATTGCAAGTATCTCAAGGTCGGCATCTACACTTACCTCCATATCCGGCTCAAAAAACTCATCCCCGTTGATCACCCACCTGTCAAACTCCCAGTTCTCTTCCGCAACGGCCTCAAGGGACAGATTCGCCCCTGAATTGTAAAGCCTCTGGCCCTGAAACGGATCAACATACCCTTCTCCCTCAACATCCATCACAATGCTGTGCAATTCACCCGACACCTGGGGTCCCAGTGCAATTACCACATCCAGCCTCTGATAGTCTTCAATTCTCACTCCCTCAACAAACAGGTCCTCATACCCTTCAGCCGAATAGACTATGTTGTAATCACCAGCAAGCAGGGGGCGGTTATAGTTGCCAAATGGCACAGAAGAAACAATTTCCGATCCCAACTCATCATGGCCAGGAATCGAGATAACTGCTTCAATCGGGTCACCGCTGGCATTGTCATACACCTTTCCATGCAGCCCGTAACCGGACTGGCGTATATAATTGATAAGTGAGCGGTAGTTGTATTCCCATATATCAGGCAGCAACTCCGACGCAATCAGCTTCTGATTACTGAGCTCAAGGGTGAACTCCCTGCAGCTCCTGTAATAGTTGAAATAATCCTGGCGGCTTCCGTATACTACATACCAGTCACCTCCATGGGTCAGGCCACCCCCCTGTCCTGTCATGTAGCCGGAAGGGCTGTATTTGTGGACCGTGTCAACATATTCCCTCATGACAAACTCCCACCATTTGTGATCGGCATGCCTTTTTTGATCCGATCTCCAGCTGTCAAACGGGAAGTTTACCAGTTCAGTGCCTCCATGCATGTTCGCCGACATAATAAAATTCATCGTGTCGGTAAAACTGATCATTACTTCAGTCTCGGGCTGGAGTTCATCCCAGGGGTCATTCACCGGGTTTGGGTAGTTGCGGTTAAGGTCAACCCCGTTCAGGTTTGACCTGGTTGCGCCTGCAACCGTAGAGTTGTCATTCCTGTAAGTACCGTCAGGGTTTTCATTGGGGCAAATCCAGATGTCGGTGTTCCTGACCAGTTCCGTTATCCCCTCATCCTTGCCATAATTACTAATTATATGGTGGATAAGCCTGAGCGATAAAATGAAACCGGCAGTCTCATCACCATGTATGGTTGCTGTGTACATGAATTTGGGAACATCTCTTCTTTCCCCGGGGGATTCAGAAATTTGTGCAAATAGAATATCACGGCCGTAAACCGTCTGACCAATATTGTATATCTTAACCAGCTCCGGGAACTCCTCCTGAAAACTGTACATAAGTTCAACATATGCCTCATACTCGGGATAAAAATCCCAGTTACCGGTAAGGTCCTTATTCCTGATATCATCCCATGATCTCATGGCCGGATCAAAGTCAATATCGCCCGGATGCCTTAAAACTGAAAAGGGGATCCCATAAGATGCAAACCCGGCAAACGCGTGGGGGGAGATATATGCATAGGCGCTGTCTCCGGAAATCATGTCAAGTGATACCAGCCTGCCAAGATCAGTTATGCCCTGTGCATCAGCAACAGGAAAAGAGATATACAGCTCCTTTTGCTCAGATGCCTTTTCAAAAGATCCGGCCGTCAAGCCATTACAGAGACCCGTAACCTTTACTGCCGTGGGCATTATTAAAACCAGGACCATGGAGAGCTTCAGTAAAAGCCTTCCGCGACCTGGTTGTGAGCAAAGGTGGCGTTCAGGTATATATGACATGAACTATTCTTTCTTCTTTATTCTTTCTTCTTTCTTCTTTTTTCTTTATTCTTTATTCTTTATTCTATATTCTTTTTTCTTTCTTCTTTCTTCTTTCTTCTTTCTTTTCCATTTCGGAGAGAAGTGCAGACATGTGGTTGTTCAGACTCTTGTTTATCTTAACAAGCGGAAGCCTTAAGATGTTTTTGCACAGACCCTTCATCTCCATCAGGGCCTTTACGCCCGAAGGGCTGCCATCTGCATATATGGCCTGTATGAAATCCAGCAGTCCCAGGTGTATCTTCCTTGCCTCCCCAAAACTGTCGTTAAGGCAAAGCCTTACCATTTCAGAGAACTCGGCAGGAAAAGCATTTGCTATAACGGATATAACCCCGTCCCCGCCCAATGCCATGAAAGGCAGGGTGAGCTCATCATTGCCCGATATAACAAGGAAGTTATCCGGCCTGTACTTTATTATCCTTGCACATTGCTCCAGGTCCTTTGACGCCTCTTTAATCCCTATAACATTGGGCACCTCACTTGCGATCCTGAGTGTTGTGTCGGAATCAATATTTGAACTGGTCCTTCCCGGTACATTGTAAATAATTACAGGTACAGGACAAAGACCCCCGATTTCCCTGTAATGATAGAAGATACCCTTGGGCTGAGGCTTATTGTAATAAGGGCTGACTGATAATACCGCATCAACCCCATCAAATGACATCTGTCTTATGGTATCAAGGATTTGCCTGGTGTTGCAGCCACCAACACCGACCACTACCGGCAGCCTCCCATTAACAATTTCAGCGGCAAAATTTATCACCGCGCTCTTCTCATCATCACTCAGTGTTACCGACTCCCCTGTGGTACCGAGGAATACAAGGTAGTTCACACCACTGCTGATCTGATGTTCGATAATCTTTTCAAAGGAATTGAAGTCTATGTTTCCCTCTTTGTGGAAAGGGGTGACAACTGCAGTGCCTGTCCCCCTGAATCTATCAATCATTTTAACTCTTGGTTTTTATGATTTTCAAATAATGCATTGCATGTCTGGCAAGTTCTTCGGCACCAAAGTCATCGCCAACCTCGAGCACCAGGTCAAAAACATCCAGGTAGTCCGGGTGGCGTGCCCCAATCTTGAACTTAGCACTGATTAGTACGGCCAGGTATTTAAGATGCACAGAACCCGGATGGCTCAGGTCGAGCAAAACATCAAACTCCCCTTCTGTGATTCTTTTTAACCCATCTGCCACTGGCTTTAAGGTCCATCCAAAATCCTTTTTGCCATATATATGTGCGCCCGAAGCCGTATCCTTTTTTCCGCCCCCTCTGCTTTTTGCCAGGCCTGAAAAACCAATTAGGCTGACTCTTTTACCATCTTTCTCGATTTTCCTTGCCAGCTCCCCTATAAAACCACTCCCTCCGTTATTATCAGCCTCAAATAGAATCACAAATGATTCAGCCCCGGAATAGTTCACCACACGCTTTATTCGGCTGATTTTGCCAAGCTTTCGCCTTAGCAGGAATAAACGGAATCTGTAAATCAGCTTTCTCAGGAATCCCACATCAATATTTTTAACATTAAAGCTTCTTTTCCCAGCAGTCAATTATCTCGCCTATATAAAAACGGTGATAATCGTTATTGGGATATATTTTTTCAATATCAAATGTCTGGAAGAAAGACGGGTCAATATCATCAAAATATATCTTCCTGCACTCCAGGACAAGTTTTGCCTCAGCAAACCCTACTGCTCCTGTTGGCATGCCAACAGGAGTCATCCCCTCTATATTCATCTTGTTCAGGTCTCTCCCAGAGGTGGTTCCGCAAAGGTTCAAAAGGTCCCTCTGCCGCTCCTCAAAAAAGGAGATACTGAAATATGCGCTTTTCTCAATAAACTCCCTTGTATACCTCTGTGGCCTGACGAATATCATAACTACAGGTTTACGCCATAGCACACCTGCTGTACCCCAGCTGGCAGTCATCATATTGTAGTGATCAGTGTTCCCGGCTGTGATCAGCATCCACTCCCTGCCAATAAGTTCAAAAATATTTCCATTAATCTGTTCCGGCTTGATCTTTTTGAATAATTTCTCCATTCCTGGTATTTAGGTTTTCTGTTGTTTCAGGCTGCAATTTACTAAAAAATGAGCAATGGGATATTAAAAACTCCTTTATCTCCTTTGCAACAAAGGCCTATATTTGCCTGTTAAAACTATAAGCTCATGTACATCAGTTATAAAAACTGCCTTAAATGTTAATAACGATTCTTGGTACCGGTACCTCCCAGGGTGTACCGGTAGTCGGTTGCAGATGCAGCGTATGCAAAAGCATTGATCCCCGTGACAAGCGCCTCAGGACTTCAGCAATGATACAGCACGGCAATAGTTCGTTAGTCATTGATGCAGGTCCGGACTTCAGGCAGCAGATGCTCAGGGCAAACGTCAGGCAGCTTGATGCTGTTGTCATAACACACAGCCACAAGGACCATACAGGTGGGCTTGACGATGTAAGGGCTTTTAACTGGATACAGAAA
>PWNY01000117.1 GCA_003557805.1 Bacteroidales bacterium
ATTCCCGCCCCCTTTGATTATAGTTCTGGTGGTGTCCGGGAACATAAATACCTGAGTCTGGAGAGAAAAAAGCCTCCTTCGGAACTGTGACTGAGATAACCGGCATGGAATAACGCTGACTGCCGCTTTCATCCACAAGGAATGAATGGGTTACCGTTCTGCTCACCCTGCGGTCGGAGGTAAAGACCCTTGCACGAATTGTGTTTATTTTAAAAACATTACCCCCTGGTTCTTCCCAGTGGTTGTTAAGAGGATTTGGTTGAATATTGTTAGTAGGTATATTGGAGATTACATTCGGATCTCCCTCGCGGTCAGTTATTTCAATGGGGGATGAGTATAGTGGGCTTTCGGTGGATGGTATGCTGCCATCTGTGGTGTACCTTATCTCAAGTTTAGCATCCTCATTGTTCTCAGGGATCTCAATGGATAATAAAAAGGCCTCCTTATAAAAACCTCCTTTATGCGAAAAGACAGGCTCGGGAGGCGGAACCACATCCCTGATCCTTCCCTGTGCCATCAGGCCGGCAGGAATTGCGGAGAGAGAAAGAATGAAAAAAGCTATAAAACTGCACTTCCATCCTTGTATGGAAACAGAAGCATTCATAGACCAGAATGGGTTTAATTCTCGTCAAAGAACAGGTTGACGTTCTTTATGTTTGCAACCTTCTTAAGTTCCATTATCAGCACATTTCCGCTATCATCATTTTTCAAAAACACATGGTAGGAGTATTCCATCAACTCACTGCCAGTTTCACCCAGCGCCTTTACATTAACAAGCTTGAACTTCCTGCTGAACTGCCTTAGGACCTTGTCAATTTCACTGGCCGATATACTTTCGGCATCAGCAATTACCTGCAGTAAATACTCCCTTTTATGTTTTTGTCCGAAATCCAGCTGGCTTATCAATAAAAACACCAGGCTTATAAAGACCGTCCCGGATATTGCGACCACGTACATTTTTACACCTGCAGCAAGACCTATAGTGAGTGCAAAGAAGATGAACATAATGTCGGTTGCATCCTTAACAGCTGTACGGAACCTTATTATTGACATTGCGCCTACCATCCCGAATGCCCTGGCAAGGTTATTACCGATAACCATAATCACTATCGAAGTGATCATGGTAAGCATTATCATCGAGACAGCAAAGGATGCCGAATAGTTCAATCCCTTGTAAGTGTGGCGGTAAAGCAAAGATATCACTGAGCCGCAAAGCAGTGCAACCAGCAGGTTAAGGACTACATCCCTGAGGCTTATAGAGAGGGTGAATATGTCAGAAAAATCATTTATCATGGATCCTGGTAAAAACAGTTAATAATGGGCGAATGTTTTATTTACGTCAAAACCGATAACATACTTTGATAAAGCCTCATGCCGAAGTTTAAACTCATGAACCACATTTTTTGCCCAATTGGGCATGCTGTCTTCAAAATACTTGATCTCCAGTATAAAATGGCCTTTGAACAGGTAACGCAGGTCGTGTCCTGAATAGAGTTCATGAAGCTGGGGGAAATTCCTGCTCCTTATATTCTTGTCGAAAGTTATTCTTGTACCCGGGTTTAATTTGCCATGGTATGCCTCCCTTTCATATGTAACCAGTGTGGTTGGGGCAAATGGCCTTAATTTGTAGTGAAAAAAGAACCTCCTTGCATCCTCGATGTCTTTTTCCCTGCTGTTGCACAATCCACTCTCAAGGTATTTATCGAAGTTACCTGTCCACAGGAGCTTTTCAAGGTTCTTGTACCTTGTCATTGCCCTGTGCTTCTTTATCCTGTTGCCGATTTTCCGCTTTACCTCAAGCACGACCATGTCTCCTGACCGGTAATTGTTATACCCCCTGACCCTGAGCTTCCTTCTCTGCATCAGCCCTTCAATCTTCTCATGATAGCAAACCAGGTCGGGACTGTCAAAATATATACTTCTTACTGTATATTGTGGCAGGCCATTTCCGTTTGTTGTTGAATACAGGTCCTTCCTTACAAAACCCATGATGCGGTTTCGTAAGTCCTCCATAAGGTAGTTTGGAACCAGATATTTGCGCTCGTACCTCAGCATTTTATCAGTTATGGTATGCAACTTTTGACATGCGTAGCAGATATTCTTTTAACGAAACGGTCTGTGTTATTATTCTTGCATCGACCACCATATTTGGGATAAGGCCGGTGTCACTGTGATTGTCAACGACAACAGATACAAATACCTTCGGGCGGTTGTTGATGATCTGTACGCTGTTGTCGACAGAATGTACTGATGCTTTAATTCTTCTGTTGCCGAGGGTTATAAACACTTCCTGGCCGGGATTTATGTAGATTGTTTCATGCGTGTCAACCGGCACGAATACCAGCAGGGAGCTGAGGTCGGCCACCCTTATCACTTCTTGCTGGTCCCGGGTCTCCATATCTCTCTGCCTTAGAATATTGCCTGTAATTGGTGCCAGTATGTTCATCTCTTCATTATGGCTGTGCAGCTGCTTTAGCTGTTGTTCCAGGGCCTCTATCCTTGCCCTGACAGCGCCTATCTCCTCCTCCTTCTCTCCGGCTACAATAGCCTCATAATTTGACAGTGCAATTTCAAGTGCATACCTTTTTACCTCAAGGTCATTTACTGCAAGTTCATACTCCTGTCTTGATACCAGATCCTGACCGTAGAGATGTGTGATCCTTTCAGTAAGCCTCTTTTGTGTGTTCAGCTCCTGGCGGGCAAGTTCAACTTCGTCCAGGGCCATCTGCACGGCTTCCGGTTTTTCCCCGGTAAGATATACCTGCAGGAGTGATTCCTGGTAGGCAAGCTCCCCGGTCTTTTCAACCAGCCTCATTCTTAGATCGTTGGAAATAACCCATGCGATCGTATCTCCCCTGCTTACCATGTTATTTTTTTCCAGCCTGTCATTGAAATAAAAGCTTACAACATCGCCACGCTGGAACTCAAGAACCCTGTATTCCCTGAGGCTCCCGCTTGCATTGTCCTGCAACCTGTTTATAAGTGTGCCGTCAGTGGCGGTATAAAGACCCCACTCCCTCATTGGGCTGACCACTCCCTTTCCCCTGACACTGTAAGGGAGCTCGACCAAAAAAAATACCAGCACCACTACTGCCAGTAATACAAGGGACGCACCCAATAAATATTTTTTCATTTCAGTATATTAATAACCCCCTGCATGTTAAAACGAAATGCAAATATCGGAATTTCCGGCCTGATCACCTAATAAAACCGGGCCTGACCTTAAATATTTCTTTTATCGACATTTATGCAGGCTGCTATGTCAAATTATGATCAGTTCCTGCGCCCCATGAATATCATTATGTAATAAAGCAGTGTTGCAAGAGAGGCTAAGGCCGCCACGACATATGTAAGGGAAGCCCATTTAAGGGCATCCTTTGCATTGCTGTATTCTTCACC
>PWNY01000069.1 GCA_003557805.1 Bacteroidales bacterium
CAACTCCCAGGGCCTCCTGGATATGGGGGCATTGCCTTTAGCGGCGCCGGGAGGGGCAGAAATTAATTCACCTGAAACCATTGCCAGCTTATCAGAAGTGTGGGGTAAGGGCAAAGTGCCAAAAGAGGTGGAAAAACAGCAATGGCATCTGCTTTCATCAGGCAAGATCAAAAATGCATTTGTTTTCGGGGAGGACCCGGTCGGATGTGCTGTTAACAGGGAGGAGATACAGAGTGCTCTTGAAAAGACAAACTTTTTGGTGGTTCAGGACCTTTTCATGAGTGAGACTGCAAAGGTGTCGGACCTTGTCCTGCCCGCCTCACTCCATTTTGAGACCGGCGGCAGTTTTACCAATACACACAGATATATTCAGCAGTTTGAGGCCGTTCTCCCCTCCCCTGTTGAACAAACATCCTTTGAACAGCTCTTAAGGCTGAATAAAGCATTTGGACTGAAGGCCGGCTATCAGGGACCACATGACCTGATGACCGAGATAGCTTCGGTAATTTCAGTCTTACCCAAAAAAGAGACCAGGTATAAGTTTAAAACAACAAACAATACAGAACATCGTAATTTGTTCAACCACTCATGCGATTATCTTAAGCTTGAGTTTGACAACAAATGGGTAAATCTTTTTGGCAGCAACCATTTGTAAATAATGAGCCGGTAATTAAAACCACTACATATGAAGAAGTTCAGATCCACAAATGAAGTTCTGGATTTTGCAATGAAATCAGAACAGGAAGCCGTTGACTTTTATAATTCCCTGGCAGCAGCTGCAAAAAATGAAGAGATGAAGGAGGTCTTCCTGGAGTTTGCCAGGGAAGAGGTAGGGCATAAGGCCAGACTGCAGAAAATCAAGGAAGAGGGTATATTTGACATTGATGAGAAAAGTGTCAGCGACCTGAAGATATCCGATTACGTGGTCGAAAGCAGGACATCCCCGGATATGGAATACAGGGATGCCCTGATACTTGCGATGAAAAGGGAAAAGGCCGCCTTCAGGCTATATAACGTTCTCTCTGAACGCTGTACAAATCCCACACTTAGCAGGGTGTTCAGGTCACTTGCTGCAGAGGAGTCCAGGCATAAGCTCCGTTTCGAGATTGAGTACGACGAATATGTAATGAAGGACAATTGACCTAGAAATAGAACCTGTATGCCAGGCTGAGATTTCTTCCCGGCATCGGGAACTGCCTGTCCTCAATCCTTGAAAGGTGGTCGCGGTACTTCCTGTCAGCTATATTGTCAGCCCTTAGCATGATCACATGCCTGCCGCTGTAGTCAATACGGTAACCGGCAGCCATACCGAAAAGTGTATAACCCCCTGTTAAATCCTCTTCAGGGGCGACCCTGCCCTGCTTTGCAACCGAGCGCATATTTGCACTAATCCAGGCCTGTTCAAAACAGTATTCAAGTTCTGTACGAAGCCTTAATGGCGGAATAAATGGCAGGTATTCCCTTTCTCCTCCAGTTCTTCTTGCATTAACATAATCAACTGAAATATCCAGCCTAAGAGACCTGCTTATATTAATTGCAGATGCAAGTTCACCACCGTAGAAGCGCGCTGCATCCCCAAGGTAATGGAAAACCGGGAGCATTGACCCCTGGTCAATTTCTCCGGTGGGTTCGAATATTATATAATTGTCGTACTGATTGTAAAATCCTGCTATCTCAAATGCGACCCTGGAAGTTGTCCAGCGCATGAACAGATCAAGACCATGGCCTACCTCGTCCCTGAGCTCTTTATTCCCAAGCTCATAAACACCTGAACAAAGATGGGGCCCGTCTGCAAATAACTCCTCGACCATAGGGTTACGGTGCGCCCTTGCAAGCTGCCCTCCTATCTCGACGTTCGATGCCGGACGGTAATTCAGACCGACCGATCCGGTTAGGTTAACCGATGAGGTTGATGCGTCAGCATCAGGAAAGATCTCATTGGCAAGTGCAGAAGTATAGAGTGCATCTATCCTCAGCCCCGCCTGCAGTCTCCAGCGATCTGAAAGTGGTATCTCCTGGTAGGTAAACAAACCGGCATTGCCCCTTCTCTCACCGGGAGTATATGCCTCATCCCCGCCTATATCAAGGTTATGGCCATGCAGGTTGATCCCGAAAGCCCCCCTGTCAAATATCCATACCGGGCGGTGCTGCAAAGTGAGCGTCGAGCTGAAGGAATGCTTATAATGCGACAGTTCAATATCCTCGTCAATCAAACCATCCTCTATTTCGATTTCAATCTCCTTCTGATCAAGATGGGTTGCCTGGAACCTTAACTGGGCAGTATCAAAAAAGCCCTCCCTGTCGTATGAAAAGCGTCCCTGCATTCCGTACCTTCGCTGGCGTACCTCCACGCTCTCATTCGGATCGTCAAGGAACTCCGGCAATCCATATACCTGGTCATTGGCCGATAAGCTGACACCTCCCTTTAAGTTGTTTTTATTAAGACCAAGGCCGAGTGCACCATCAAAATTGTTTATGTAAGTTCCCGGCATCAGGCCCTCAGGGGTTCTTATATCACCTGCACCCCTGTATGCAATCCTTCCGCTTGCAGCCCATGTTGAATTGCCATGGGTGAACCTGGCGAACCCTGCGCCCATATTGTTTACGGTGGCGCCATGTGCCGATAGCACGCCGCTGGATCCCAGGTCCCACTCTTCGGGAATATCAACCGTCATCAGGTTTATTACTCCCCCAAGGGCACTGGAACCATACATAATGCTGGTGGGCCCTTTTACTACCTCGACCCTGCTGGCTGAAAGCGGATCCATTGTAAGAGAGTGTCCCGATCCTGATTCAGACACATCCCCCATACGCTCCCCATGTTCAAGGACCAGTATGCGGTCTCCGTCCATTCCCCTGATAACAGGCCTTGAGGGGGCAGAACCGTTTGACCGCATTGCAAGTCCGGGTTCCCCGTCAAGCATTTCACCAAAGGAGGCCTCACTTCTTCTCTGAAGGTTCTCCCCGTAAAAACTGAGATCAGACTGGTACCTGAACCCGCTTGCCGTGGGAGATGCTGTAATTAGTACCGTACCAAGCTCAATTATTCCGCGTTTCACCGTAAAGTCAACCACAATGCTCTCCCCCGGCTGGATATCAATATTCCTGTAAGCTGTCTCGTGTCCCATACCCTGTACCACAAGCCTTACCTGGCCTGGCGGAATATTTGCCAGCCTGTAGAATCCGTATTCGTCAGTTACCGCACCAATGGTGGTGCCCTCAACCATTACGGTTACAAACGGGACAGGTTCACTATCATGGGAGTCAAAAACCCTGCCGCATACAACAGAGGGGTCCTGAATATTATCTGCACTCAGGGAAAACTGCAGGGCAAGAAATAAAAATAGCGGGAAAATATATATTGGGGATTTCATCAGTAAACAAAAACTATTATAAACTATAAAACAAAAAATTATTCTGGAAATCTTAAAGGATTTAAAGTACCGTTTATCCTTTTTAGAATGCAGGCCTGGTCTGGAAACCTGCAGTTTTTATGCCTGGTTCAGCAAAATACAGGAGGGGCCCTTAAAAGGGGGAAAGCGTAATCTGGCCGGGAAAAATATTCAGCCGTAATTTCAGGTCTTCTGAACCGGAGTGCTGGAAATTGCAGGTAATGCAGCACCATTGCAAGCAAAACAAGGATGCCTGCATTGGTTATCATGGCCAGAAGGAAAAGTTCACTGGAGGTATGTTCGTGATTGCTGTCAAATGGTATGGTTTCATCACAGCAATTTACCGGAACAGTGGTATACGGGTGTGAATGCCTCACCGGGTTGCCAAGATCGTCCTGGTGATAGTGCCAGTTGGCCGAATTATTGTAAAATAACCAGCAAAGCGGTAAGATAACAGCTATTGCAAAAAGTTTATGGCCAGGCTTCATATATTCCACACCGTGAATAATACGGTGCAAATATATGTATTCTTTTTGTTAACAAATAAACAACCGGGCAATACTTTTTAACAATTTAGCCCTTCACGCATATTTTTTAGCTGTGTGGGTAATATTCTCCTATCCGCATTAGTAATCCAGAAGCTCAAGGGCTGCCTTCTTTATCTTTTCAGCCGACGGGAGTATGGCTCCCTCGAGGTTCTTGTGGAACCCTACGGGTGTGAATTCTGAACCCACCCTTTTTACAGGTGCGTCCAGGTACTCGAAAGCCTTTTCATTGACCTGTGAAACAACCTCCCCTCCAAAGCCTGCAAAAACCTTGTCCTCATGAACGACAAGGACCCTTGAGGTCTTTTTGACCGAACGGATTATAGCGTCCGTATCAAGAGGGATAAGTGAACGAAGATCCAGGACCTCAATTTCCCTGCCGGATTCATCCGATATTTCATCAGCAGCCTTTATGCTGAGGTGGGTCGTGTTCCCGTAGGTAATTATCGTCAGGTCCTTTCCTTCCCTCCTTATGCGGGCCTTACCAAATGGTACCTCAAAATCATCGGGTATCACTGTTTCAGCGATCTTTGCATTATATAGTGCCTTGGGCTCAAGAAAGAGAGTCGGACCCCTGGACCTCATTGAGGTGCGCAGCAATCCTGCAGCATCATCCGCAAATGAGGGATAGACCACCCTGATTCCAGGGAAAGTGGCAAGTGCACCCTCGGTGGTCTGTGAATGGTAAAGGCCGCCGCCTATGTATCCTCCGGAGGCCAGTCGAATTGTCACATTCGGCGCAAACTGCCCGTTGCTGCGCCAGTAATCGTGAGTCATCTCGACATATTGCTCCATGGCCGGCCAGAAATAGTCGGCAAATTCAGCTCCTTCTATAACTATCCTGATCTTATCGTCAAAACGGCTCATACCGTTTGCCGTTCCAACTATGAAATCCTCTGCTATGGGAGCGTTAAAAATCCGTTCGGGCCCAAACTCCTTCTGCATCCCTTTTGTTACGTTAAATATACCACCCTTCTCCTTGTAAGCCACGTCCTGGCCCCACAGAAAGGTATCGGGGTTATGCCTGAACTCCGCTTTCAATGTCTCATTAAGTGCGGTGATGAGTTTTTTCTTCTCTCCCTTTTCCGAATGAGTGCCATCGGGGTATTTCTCTGCAGGGTATGCTTCAGGCAGGACAAAATCATGAACTGAAGAAGGGTCGGGATCAGGGGCCTTAATAACCTTCTTGTGTGCTTCGGCTATAAGCTTGCTTGCCTTTTTGTCAGCCTCCTCAAGTTCTTTCTCCGTATAGATCTTGTTCCTGGTAAGCAGTCGCCTTATCTTGAGCATAGGGTCATGTGCCTTTACGCAGTCGAGCTCCCTTTCATCCCTGTAAAGATCGTGCCTGTCACTGTTTGAGTGCGAGCCTATGCGTACAACATTTGCATGGACAATAACCGGTTCGCTGGTCTCAAGGGCATGCCTTTTAGCCTCATACATAGCATTCATCGAGCTAAGTATATCCTTTCCGTCGCAATGTATTATCCTTAAGTTCTTAAATCCCCTGAAGTTATCTGCAGCTTTTCGATTGGCAGTCTGATCTTTCTTGGGGACACTGATACCATAGCCGTTGTCCTGAAAAACAAAAATTACAGGCAGTTGTTCCCTGCTTGCACCATTTATCGCTTCATATACATAGCCCTCAGATACTGAAGACTCTCCCTGTGAACTTATCGCAACACCTTTATGCCCGTAACGTTTCATTGCCCTTGCAACACCGACCGCGTGCAGGGTATGGTTGCCTGTAGCCGACGAAACATTATGTATGTTCCACTCCGGTTTTGCAAAGTGGTTGGACATATGCCTCCCACCACTTGCAATGTCTGTTGCCTTCGACAAGCCATTCAGGAGGATCTCCTCGGGACTTATCCCGGCAGACAATACGGTGAGCATATCGCGGTAATAAGGGAACAGATGGTCGGTTTCCCTGTCAAACACATACCCCATGGCCAGCTGTATGCCGTCATGGCCGGCATATGGTGCATGATAGGACCAACCGAGAGCCTGCTTGAGGTAATTAGGGGCCTTGTCATCTATCTTGCGGCCGATTAGCATCAGCTCATACCATTTCCGGTAGGTCTCCGGCTTAATATTATCTTCTGTTAATTTTTGGGGTGCCCTTACTTCACTTGCCAGATCATTAGCATTTATTTTTTGCCTTTCACCCTTTGTTTTTATCTGTTTTTTAGCGGTTTTCTGAGTCATAGCGATATATGTTGAAAAACTGTTTTTAATATTGTAACCACTAAATAAACAGCAAAATATATTTTTTGTTTAGAGCGGCTGCTGAGGAAAACTATTTGAAGATAATAATCACCGGAGCGTGGTTTTAATAGCTGCAGGTATATTATCCACAATATCTCCAGCTACCAGTCCTTCGTAGCCTTTCTGGCCGGCAGCAAGGTCCCCTGCCCTTCCGTGCAGGTAAACAGCCATAAGGCAGCTATGCAGGGGAGAGTAGTTCTGGGCCATAAATCCCAGGATCATGCCTGTAAGCACATCCCCACTACCACCCGTTGCCATGCCCGGATTACCCGTGGAGTTGAAATAACACTTGCCGTCAGGGCTGATTATTGCTGTATGTGCCCCCTTCAAGACAACGTATACCTGAAAACGCCTGGAGAATTCAATAGCAGTCTCAAGGCGGTCATGATCGTCAGAAGTCCTGCCGGCAAGGCGGTCAAATTCACCAGGGTGAGGGGTAAATATTGATCCCTTCGGCAAAAAACCGCACCAGGTAAGGTTATCTGCCAGTATGTTAAGGGCATCAGCATCAATAACCATCGGAACGGTTGCATTCTGGATGAGCATTTTCAACACCCTTGAGGTTTGATCATCCTTTCCTATACCGGGTCCGATACCGATTGCATTAAAGCCATCGATAGTGTCAAGTTCTGAAATAATCCGGCTGTTACCATCTGGCCTGCACATGGCCTCAGGTACAGCTGTCTGAAGGGCATCATGAGAGGACGCGGGTACCTGTACCGTAAGCAGGCCTGCCCCCGAACGCATCACCGCCCGGGATGCAAGTACTGCTGCCCCAGTCTTGCCATAACTGCCTGCAAGCAGGAATGCGTGGCCGTAATTACCCTTATGTGAGAATTTCCTCCTTTTCCTGTAAAGGGTCTTGATATCGGAAGCCTGCAGGAAGAAATACCTGGTTTCCGCGTTATAGATAGCATCAGGATGCAACCCAATGTCTATAATATACCACCTGCCAATATATTCGTTAGAGGATGCCATCATAAATGCCAGCCTTGGGAACTGAAAGCTCAGGGTATAGTCAGCCTTTATAATATTATTGCGTTTATTGTTTCTGTTATCCTCGCAGAAAAGTCCGCTAGGCATATCCACTGAGACCACCACCGCACCAGATGAGTTAATATGATGTATTACCGAGGCAATAATACCTTCAGCAGGCCTTTTAATGCCGCTGCCCAGTATGGCATCGACTATAATATCGCTGCTTTCCAGCCCTGGCAGGTCAGCAGGTCCGGATATCTCGCTGATATCCACACCCCTAATCCCGGCAAGCCTCTTTTCGTTAAGCAAAAAATCCTCACTGGCACTATCGCTGTGCAGTATTTTATAGACCTTCACATGATATGCCTTTGCTGCCAAAAGCCGGGCGATTACAAGACCGTCGCCGCCATTGTTACCCATACCGCAAAAAACCTTTACGGTTCGTTTTTTAGGCATTCGTCTTACTATCCACTCATAACACTTAACTGCAGCCCTCTCCATAAGAGCGTTAGAAGATATGGGTTCATTCTCGATGGTATAGGCATCAATTTCCCTTATTTGTTGCGAATTCAGAATTTTCATATCAGAAAGGATTTTTATACCGGGATAATGCTGATTTGATACTTTTGCAATAGAAAAGACAAAAACAAATTTAGCCCCTTTCCGGGTCAATAGCAACCATTTTAAATATGCCAGGCCCCGCCGCTTCGAATATTTCCAAAACACCGCTGCTTTCAACAGCCTTTTTCCCGCCCCTGGAATATATGGCATGCATTGCCAGGTTCGGGAAAGCAATTATTGAGCTGCATGAGAGCTATCCGAAACAGACCTGGAGGAACCGTTGCCGGATCGTCACCGCTAATGGCATCCACGACCTTAGTGTTCCGGTTAAAAAGGTAGATGGCAACAATACCAAGACCATGGACATATTGATCAGCAGGCACGAGGACTGGCAGGTAAGGCACTGGAGAGCAATTAAAAGTGCATATGCCGGATCGGCCTATTTCCTTTATTACAGGGATCTTTTCGAGGAACTTTTCCTGGAACCCTGTTATGGCAGCCTCTGGGAGATGAACCATGGGATACTAAAGGCATTGCTCGATGAAATGGGTATAGGGGCCCGGTTGTCAACAACAGCTGATTTTATAAAACCCGGGCAATACTATCCCGATCTTCGTTTTACTATCAGCCCGAAAAACCACAGGCCCGGTGGTGCTATCGTCAGGGATTGGCTGGAATACCCCCAGGTTTTCTCTGAAAGGCACGGATTTATTCCCAACCTTAGCATTATTGACCTTATATTCAATATGGGTCCTGATTCTGCTGGTTACCTGGGTGAGGCTGCAAGGCAGGTATTCCCCGGTGCAACAGTTTAGAGACTTTGGCCGCCCTGCCGGCAATAATATAACATCATAATTACCTCAGCCAATGGATGGGTATGCAACCCTGACATGGTAAATGTTGAGAAGCATCTTCTTGAATATCCCCTTTACCGTTGTAATATCCCTGAATGTTATATCGGCATTGTCAAACTGCTTTTCCTCTACCTGAGTGTCGATCACACTGTCAACCAGCTGATTTATCATTTTCTCGTCCGGTTTGGAAAGGCTCCTGGATGCAGCTTCAACAGAATCAGCCATCATAACTACTGCCGTTTCCTTGCTGAATGGCCTGGGCCCAGGGTATATAAAATCTGCCTTGTTAACCTCTTCACCCTCGCTCTCCTTTACCTGCATTGTATAGAAGTAGCGGGCGGTGGTTGTACCGTGGTGTGTCCTGATAAAATCAATTATGTACTCCGGGAGGTTGTTCTTGCGGGCCATCTCAATTCCTTCGATAACATGGGATATTATAATCCTGGCACTCTCCTTGAATGATATCTCGTCATGGGGATTAACCTCTGAAGTTTGGTTTTCCGTAAAGAACTGGGGATTGTTCATTTTGCCTATGTCATGGTAGAGTGCACCGGTACGTGTAAGCAGCGTGTTTCCGCCTATTGCCAGTATTGCCTCTTCTGACAGGTTAGCCACCTGCATGGAGTGCTGAAAGGTACCCGGTGCCTTAAGACCGAGGTTGCGCAGAAGTTTATTGTTGGTATCTGCAAGTTCCAGGAGAGAAAAATCTGTTGGCATACCAAAGAGCCTCTCAAACATGAATATCAGTGGATATGCAAAAAGTGTCAGGAAGGCTCCCCCTGCGAAGTATGCAAAATCCCCCCAGTATAGGTTGTCAAATGAACCAGTATGCGCAAGTGAAAGACCAAAGTATACCGCTGAATAGGTGGCAAAAATGAGACTGACCGTGATAAAAAGCTGGGACCGCCTCCTTAGGCTTGCCATGGAAAGTATTGCGATAATACCCGCCACAAACTGTATAAACACAAATTCAAAGCTTCTGGGTATTAGGAAACCAATTAGTATTATTGTTATTATGTGAATATAAAGCGCAAGCCTGTTATCAAAAAAGGCCCGGATAATTATCGGAACAATACAAACCGGGACAAGGTAGAGGTAATCAATGTTAAGCCTTATTACAAGGCTTGTAAGGAAGGTGAGCAGCAGCACAGAAAGCAGGATAAGCAATATCTTCCTGTTATCGGAAAAAACATCCTTTCTCATAAAATAGAGGAACAGCAACAGTACGATCATTGATATGCTGACCAGCACAAACTGGCCGGCATACAGAATGGTCTGCTGGGCTGCATCACCGGTCTGGCTCTGGTACTCGTGCTTGAACGATTCAAGTATCCTGTAGGTATCCTGGCTGACAATTTCACCTTTAGATATTATCTTCTCCCCTTCCTGGACCATTCCCCTGGTAGGTGAAATATTGTCTATTTCAGCATCCAGGGCGCGGCTGCTGAGTTCATCATCATAAAACACATTATGGCTGAGTGAATTTTCAAGAAGGGGCTGCAGCAGTTCAGCATCGACCCTTTCCGAGTTGTCTTCAAGCACCGATACAACATAGATATATGCCTCCTGTATTGTATACATTGCGCCAAGCACGGTAGACCTGGCCACATTATCCTCAACAACCCGTATGTAAGTGCCTGCAGGTTTATCCCTGAACTCCTGGTCCAGGAATACTATACCTGCGCTGTACAGGTGGTTCAGGATACCAACGCCAAGGTCACGGGTGCGCCTCATCAAGCCAGCTTGCTGGCCATCCGGGTATTTTTCATCCCAGGCATTATCGAAGGCGTTAAGGAATGCCTGGTTCATCGACTGGCCTACAAGTGGCCTTCGGGAAAAGAATGGCACAAAGTCATCGATCACCTCCTGCCTTTCCTGCTGTAACTCCCCGTCTGACTTTAAAACTGCAAAATCAAAAGGTGCTATAAGGTCTTCATACATCCATGGCCTTGATTGCTGATACTCATACTCAAAGCCGGGTTGCCTCGGGAAAAGCTGTACCAGCAGGAATATACTGAGCAGCACAATAATAGCCTTGTAAATATTTGAATACTGCTTTTGCAGCCACTGGAAGATCTTCTTCATAGAACCATTTGATTACATCTTAACGAAAATAATCATTTATTTAAACAATACAACAAAGCGGATTAGCTGAAAAAGACCGGCATATTTACCTGCAAATGAACAAACCAATGTCGGCCAACAGTAAAATTGATGTATTTTTATATTTGTTTTAAACCCCAACAGGATAAGTCATGAAAGAGGGAATTTGTTTAATAACTGCTGCCGCCATGCGGCTTAATGCTGACCACAGGAGCGAAATGGTGTCTCAGCTTCTCTTCGGTGAAACTTTCAGCCTTATTGAAACACGGGGCGACTGGCTATACATAGAGGCAAATCTTGACACATACAGGGGGTGGGTGCACAAGAGCCAGCTTGAACTGACCGGAGAAGCTGAATCAAAAAAGCTGCGCAGGATGAAAAGCAGCGTCAGTGTTTCAGAAAGCGGGGTAGTCAGTATTGATAAAAAGGAGGGGGTAATTAGGGTAAGCCCTGGCAGCACCCTTTATTCCCTTGAAAAGGGGATTTGCCAGTTTGTTATTAATGGAGCCATCTACAGTTACAGTGGCAAATTTAACCATACAGGGCCCAGGGGTGGTAAAGATATAGCAGGCCTGGCCGAACTGTTCCTTAATGCCCCCTATTTATGGGGTGGCAGGTCATGTTTCGGCACCGACTGTTCCGGACTGGTTCAGACAGTCTTTAAAATGGCCGGGATAAATTTGCCAAGGGATGCCTCTGTCCAGGCAACCCGCGGCAGGGACATTCACCTGCTTGAAGAGGCAGCGGCAGGGGATCTTGCGTTTTTTGACAATGAGGATGGTGAGATTACCCATACAGGCATTTTGACCGGACCTTCAGAAATTATTCATTCATTCGGGCTGGTAAGAACAGATGACATTGACCACCATGGTATTTTCAACCGTGACAGTAAAAAGTACACCCATAAACTGAGGCTAATAAAACGTATTCTTTAATACCCGGCTCGCCTAATGAACCAATATTCCGGTATTTGTGTTTAAGTTCCAGCAATATTTTGATTACCTTTGCAGGCTGAAATTTAGCTGAAACCAAATATATCGTGATGATAAAGATCACTTTACCGGACGGATCCGTAAAAGAATTTCAAAAAGGGGTAACAGGCCTTGAAATCGCAAAAAGCATTTCTGAGGGGCTTGCACGCAATGTGCTGTCTATTACGGTAAACGGTGATGTTATTGATCTTGACAGGCCAATAACAGAAGACGCCGAAATAAAACTCAACACCTGGGAAGACAGTGAAGGCAAGGCAACGATGTGGCACTCCTCGGCGCATATCATGGCTGCCGCCATTGAAGAACTTTACCCGGGTACCAAGTTTGGTATCGGCCCTGATATTGAGAACGGGTTTTACTACGATATAGATTTGGGCGACAGGAGTATATCCAGCAATGATTTCGATAAGATAGAGAACAAAATGCTGGAAATCGCCCGCAGGAAAGAGAAGTTTATAAGGACCGAGGTCCCCAAGAATGAAGCACTTGATTTTTATTCCCAAAAGGGCGACGAATACAAGGTTGATCTGATCAATGACCTGGAGGACGGCAGTATAAGTTTTTACAAAACAGGTAATTTCACAGATCTGTGCCGGGGACCGCACCTTGTTGACACCAGCCCTGTAAAGGCCGTTAAACTGCTTAATACAGCCGGCGCATTCTGGAGGGGTGATGAAAGCAAAAAACAGCTCACAAGGGTTTACGGCATAAGCTTCCCGAAACAGAAAATGCTTAAGGAGTACCTGGAGATGCTCGAAGAGGCAAAAAAACGAGACCACAGGAAGATCGGCAAGGAGCTTGAGCTGTTCGCATTCTCTCAAAAAGTTGGACAGGGATTGCCTCTCTGGCTGCCCAAGGGTGCCGAGTTGAGGGAGAACCTCGAGAAATTTTTGAAAAAAGTCCAGAGAAAGGCCGGTTACCAGCCGGTTATATCCCCGCATATTGGCAATAAGAACCTCTATATCACAAGCGGGCACTACGAAAAATATGGTGATGACTCATTCAGGCCGATAGAGACACCGTCAGAAGGAGAGGAGTTCTTCCTCAAACCTATGAACTGCCCCCATCACTGCGAGATATTCAAGAACAAGCAGTATTCATACAAGGATTTGCCCGTAAGGTTTGCCGAGTTCGGCACAGTTTACCGTTATGAGCAAAGCGGGGAACTGCATGGCCTTACCAGGGTGCGTGGTTTTACCCAGGATGATGCGCATATATTCTGCCGCCCCGATCAGGTAAAAGAGGAGTTCACCGCGGTTATCGATATTGTACTGCTTATATTCAAAGCCCTGGACTTTACGGACTACAGCGTACAGATCTCGCTGCGGGACCCCGGCAATATGGAAAAATACATAGGCTCTGACGATAACTGGGACAGGGCTGAAAAGGCAATTATAGAAGCAACTGAAGAAAAGGGGCTCAAGGCAGAGATAGTCAGGGGTGAAGCTGCCTTTTACGGACCCAAACTCGACTTCA